>CAZMYK010000065.1:0-11643 GCA_964570435.1 uncultured Saprospiraceae bacterium
TATAAGTACCACCAAGAGTGACCTACTATTAAAGGACATCGATGGAGAGATCACAACCCTTAGCAATGTGGTGAGCACTTCGAAAAAACTATGGTATATTGACTTTTGGGCAAGTTGGTGCGCTCCTTGCCTTCGCGAATTCCCATACTCTAAGTCGCTGCAAACGGAATTTGAGAATGATTCGATTGGATTTATTTACCTAGCATTCAACGATAAGGAAAGGATGTGGAAGCAGCAATGTATCGAACAAGAGCTTGCACAAATAAAAGAGAACTACTTGATCATCAATTCCAAATCAGCAGACTTTGTTAATCAACTTAAGATTAATTCCCTGCCTCGTTACATAATTATGGATGGAAATTACAAAATCTTGGTTAGCTCAGCAAACCGACCGTCTGACAAGACTCTTCGGCCGTTCTTGAAAAAGCTGTTGCATGAAAAGTAAACTGACAATTTGCTTTATGATGGCGCACACAAGTCATCAACTTTCTACACTTCCTCTTGCACGAGAACTCATGGCAGACGGAAACAAAGTATATTATTGTGGTCCGATTGTCGGTATGGACGGGAAAAGACTTGATCTTAATGTAATCAATCAGAATTTTCAATACTTAGAGCTGGACCCTTCCGCACCTATCAGAGTCAAAAATTCCACCGTCGGAACCGAAGGCTCTCATGATTCCATAGAAGAAGAATCGGCAAAGTTTAGCAGATTTGTAGATAACCTTTACGACGGAAGAATCTACGATGATTTCTTCTCATCCCACAAACCCGACGTCTTTATCGTAGATATTTTTTTCTCAACCTTAGTAATTGTCCTACAATCCTATAAGTCCATAATTTTGTTAGCTAACACTTTCATTCTAGGTCAGCGTGACATCAACATCCCTCCCATTAATCTTGATATTATACCTTCCAACGACCCAAATAGCGTTGAACAAATCGATAAGATTTGGAATTTCACAGTAACAAGCAAGCAAAAATCCCTCAAGTCATATATAGATTTCATGCGTGAGATTTCAATAATTTACAACTTTGACTTCGAAAAATATTTCCATCTTGAGCGTAGCATAGTTCCATTTGGATTTGAATTACCTGAACTTATCTTTTGGGATATTCAATTTGACTTCCCAAGAACCGAAAGAAGTCTCAGAAACAAATTCTTTCTAGGAAACATAGTTGATGTAGATCGGCTTGAAGGGGATCTCGAATCTTATAGAGACATCAATCCGGGTGAAGTCGTCTACGTTAGCCTAGGAACCAAAAAGGAACTATTTGTTGAAAAAAAACAGTCCTTAATGCTGCGAATCTTGCAAACTGCAGCACTCATGCCGGACTATACTTTCATAATTTCTGCCGCCAAGAAATTTGTAAATAAATATTCCACTAAGTGCCCAAGCAATGTTTTACTAAAGCCTTATTGTCCTCAAATGCATATTCTCTCGAAAAGTGCAGTGATGATAACACACGCTGGAGGAAGTATCAAGGAGTGTATTCGATATGCAGTACCCACGCTGTGTTACCCATTTGATGGTGATCAATATGGCAATACTGCCAGGATCGTCTATCACGGCCTTGGTTTGAAGGGCGATATTGTTAAAGACGATGCAAAAGATATCAAGGAGATGCTATCGTCCTTAATACAAAGTAAGTCTATCAAAAATAAATTGAAACAATTCCAAAAAGAGACAATCCAATCTGAAGTAAGCAAGAAAGCACTTACCATTTTTCAAAGTCTTACACACCGTTAGCACCTGTACCTCTGATATTTGTTTCATGCTCTATCAATAGAGCTCCACAGATGCCCATAACATAAAGAGATCAAACATTGGTTCTTGCTTTAACAAGTGATACTTTTCACCGATGCCATTGACGGGAAGAGAAATAGCATTCATGATAGCCCACGACCATTTAGCATTCGACATGCCAAAACTTGCCTGGGTTTTGATATTCATAATCGTTGCAGAAGCTCCGTAGCCGAAAAGAACTGGGCCAGAATCAACATCAGCAGTGCTAGACCCATCTTCATTTTCTTTGACCAAATCCACGCCCAAAACATTTTCAATCATCCTATGCTTGTATTCCTTATTGTATAGTAGTGCATCAGGATAGTTCAGCTTATTAAGTGAATAGCTGATTAGCGCCTGCGAAGAACCTCTAATTTCATTCTTCTTACTACCAATGTGATTAATCAATCCGGATTCATGCCCAGCTTCTTCGAAGAGCTTGTTCAGCCATGCTCCTCTGATAGAATCATCTTCCATAGCAAGTAGACCAATAAGATTGTCTGCTGGCCAGCTGGATCCTAGGTAAGAATCCAAGATCTTAACACTGTCACTTTGAACCTTAAGGAGTCGATCTTGAATTGACTTAGATTCCGATTTGATTTTCGAGGATAAACTTGTGTACTGGAAAATGTTGCTTTTTTGGTAGGAGTCCATCACATAGCTAGACCAAGCATTGTAAAACATTCCAAACCTAGGTATCATTTGTGAATTGAAGTCCGATTTTGCTGTATCCGAAAGGATTCTGGCGACGCACCTATCTACAACATATGCATATTTCTCCTTCTGCCTAGTGGTGTTCTTACAATGTTGTATGACGGACAGCGCAAGCAGTGCATTACTGAAAATTTTGCCTTCAGGAAAGCGATTTTGAAGGATGTCGTCGTAACCCTCATCCATTATTTTAGATAGATATTGGATCTGATTTTCTATCGACCTTTCACGAAGGGTCCTGCTATAGGGAGTAATTGCAGAAGCACAAAAGTATAGGAGCGCAAGCGCCACCGAAAATTTAGCAAGTCTTCGTGCTACCTTGGTCACTCTCCCCATTGGTCTTACTTTGTAGGTTAGAATTGTGTGCTTTTTGCACTATTTTTTTTCCTTGTAAACGATGTACATGTCTTCTGCTTCCAAGATTTCTAAGATCATAGATCTAAATGCATTGTACTCACTAGCCGGTATATCTTCAATTACGGTCTTAACGGATCTCTTAATTGTAAATTTACCAGTCTCATGTTGCTCAACAAAGATTTTGTAGTCAATGTACTTGTTCTTAATTACAACCGATTTAGGTACATCTAAGACTTCAATGTCACCTTCGAAATTGACAATAATCTCATCTTCATAGAGATCATTTGTTTCGTAATTCCAGTACTTGAATGGGTACAGGCGTTCTTTGTCAGGGAAAGACTTGAAGTTAATAATAAGGTCAAAGAATGGAATCTTCAAGGCCCGAATTCCTCCTAACTTTAGCACCTCATTTCCTGCAGTGAAAGAGTAAGTTAATGTAAAGTCCTCCTCCTCTTCTTCGAGATTGGCTATGGAATAGTCTAGTAATTCTATATCTTTTTGGTAGGTCTCATTGATAAGATATCCTACATCTTCTTTGCGACGGTCCTCATCTAATCCTAGGAATCCCGTACGGCTACTTAGCGCCAAATTTCCTTTGGTGTCATATTTCGTCTTGACAGTGAGGTTTCGACTTTCGATTGCTATCTCCGTTTTTCTTTTGAGATAATTTTGAACTTGGGTGGGTGCAGGAATATTCATTAGGTCTTGCTCCTTTGTTACTTCATCTATGTTTGGGACAATAAGCGATTGTGCATTGACCAGGGTGCTTGGAACATGGCCAAATGCAACGCTAGCACTGGTCATCTCTTGATATATTTCTTCTTCAGGAAGATTAATCTTGATGATGCAATGGTTGAAATAATTCGATGGCAAGACAAGGCTATTTTCTCCATAATCTCTAGTATTGACCAAAACCAGATTTGTACTAATGCCCGCCATTGAAGCCAGCGTATGAAACAATAGAGAAACATCTTTGCAATCACCGAGTTTTTCTGATAGCGTGGTTCTCGGTTTTTGCGGGACGTAGCCGTTCTGTCTAAATGATACCGAACTATATGCCACATTGTCTTGGATATAATTGTAGATAGCCTGCGCCTTTTTCTCTGGTTCCCACTCTTCGCCTCCTTCAAATATGTTCTCATAAGCTAGTTCAACATTATAATCTACCTCAGATCTCTTCAGTGCAACATCGGAATACCAGTCTGCAATCTCATCCCACTTTTCGATGGTCGAAAATGAAATAGTCTTTCCCAACTCAGTGACAGCTGGCATGTAATTTTCATCCGCAAGTTTTTCAAGATTTTCAAGCCTCCAAGTGTAAGACTTTCTCCCATGTGATCTTTCAGCATTAATGGTGTCTGGAAGATTCTTAAGATCAAAGATCAGCTCCATCTTTTCTGGTACAGAAACATTAAAAACCGACTCTTCTACAGGTACGAACTTGTCAAAAGTAAACGAACTAAAGAAACTTCCATAGAGTTTTCCGGAAGCATAATTATCAATCTTATATTGAATGTAAATAATGTCGCCTGCTTCTAAGCCACCGAATACCATCTCATTCTTATTTCGGTCTGCATTTGCAATTTCACCTGTGGACTTGTATAACTTGGCTTGCTCTATATTAAGACTCTGGTAGTCAGAATCATAAGGCACGTTTGCAGTCTTCCATGTGTCGATCCCCACATCATTTATAATTTTAATGGCCAGTTCACCAAACTCTATATATGGTCCTTGCTCAAAAGCCAATAACTTATAGTCATTGAATACGTAGTAGTAATTCTCTTTTTTATGTCGCTCGGAATCAAGTGCCTTCCTAATTTCTGCTTCGGCATCCTTCCTCTTAAGCTGTTGACTAAAAGAGGCCTGTTTTGTCAAAGCATTCTTTTTTTCTCTAAGGGCGAAGTAGTTGGGATTGTAGCTGAGCGCCTTCTCCAAGGCACCTAAGGCTAACTCTTCATTCCCGAGGGACTCATAAATGGTCGCCATGTCCTTATAAATGACCGGCATATAGGGTCCAATTTTAAGGGCTTCCTTATAATAACCTAGGGCTTCTTCATACTGCTGCTTGTCATATAGCTGAGTTCCAAGCTCTGTAAAGTTTAGATACAAATATGGGAAGCGCTTGGCATGTTCTTCGCTATAACTTCTAGCCTGGTCAATCTTCCCCATTTCCTTGAGCTCCTTGACCATATACTTCCTTAGGTTTTCGTCATAATACTTCTTATTGTAATCCTCAAGGATTTTTATTGCAGATGTAGGGTCTCCGGAAGTGGCTTTCTCGATATTGTAGGCATAAATATTGTAGTTGGCGATATGGGGATGCTTTTCAAAAGCGACAGCAGCAACTTCAATGACCTCCTGATACTTATTTTCTTTTTGAACTAACTCTATTTGCTTATCCAAAGTATAGGTGTTAAAGTCGCCAAATCCCTCCTTCAGTTCCTCAAAGATTTTTCTTGCTTCACTTAGGTTACCATTGCCGATATTGATAGCGAAGTCATAGTATTTGATTAGGATCGCATTCTTATCCAGGGTTCTTATTTTTTCAATTTGGATAGAGGCAGTGGTCATGTCCTGTAGGGAATTGTAATTTGTAAGTAGTTCAAGTTCAAGGAGAATGTTCTTAGGTGAACTAGCAATTCCTTTCTTCAGTATCTTGATGGCATCGTTGGTCATTCCATTTCGTTCATAATACTTCCCAAGAAATATATAGCTACTAGGATCAATTGGCGCCTCTTCAATTTTTCCTTGGAAGTAGGCTATGGTCTTGTTTGGAACTTCTCCAAGTACTTCACAAAGTGAATTTGGATCAGTCTTTCCAAAGGCTGCAGATTTTACATCTAGAACTTCGTTAGCAGAATCTTTGAATCGGACAGCAAAATACGAATACGATACATCTGGTGTGTCTCCTAGCTGGACAAACAACCTATGTTGCCCCTTGCTAAGTTTCAACTTGGTCTGAAAAAAATCAAGGGTCGTGCTCACTTCAATTTCATTTGCAATAACTAATTCCCCATCGATGTATACCTTACCTTGTCCACCTAGAGCTACCATTATTGTATACTCTCCCTCTTCTTCAATCTCAATGTAGGACTGAGCTAGGTAGACCTTATTCTTCTTGTAGAAGAAGTGTTCGGGACTTTTGTAGGGATCTGGGACGGTAACTTGTGGTTCAAACCACTTGACAGTCGCACCAACATGATTAGTGAACAAACTAGCATCGCTAGATTCATGCAGGGCTGCATAGTCCGCATCATATCCACTCCCTGAAGTATTGTCAAACGTGCCCACGTATGACCAATTTTCAATCCCCTTGATACTGCTCCAATAGGCCTCCTTCATGGCATCTTGATTTCTAAGCAAAGAAACCTGTCCCATGCCGTAAGACAGCGCTGCTTCAAGAGATGCATCAAATTTGCCGGATTTAGTCATTTCCTCAAAAAACGCGAGGTGCTCTACCTGATGAATCTGGTAACTTCTGGCGACTCCAGGAGTGTTCCACATGGCCTGCAAGTAGTGCTCGACGTCCGTGCTTTTGTCGAAGGCCTCTTTAGAACGCTTGAAGGAAAATTCCTCATCTAAGACGTAACTATCGAGCAGTTGATCCAGAAAGTAGTTCTCAGCACTTGTCGGATCGGTGGAAATTTGGTCAGCCAATGCTCTTCTTGCTTCCAAGTAATCTACGTCCTCGACCGCGCGCCAAAAGTCACTTGACTGTCCAATTGCTTGCTGCAAAGACGAAAACACTATCAGTAGGAAAACACTATGGATTAGTTTAGGCATGTTTTTAAGTTGTGATGACAATTGATTTCGTAAAGATTATAAAAAATGGGAAATCTAAGGCGTCGAAATTTGACTTTCTTTGCTCCAAACAGAACTAAAAGCTCTTAGGTCATTCTTTAAAAAAGGGTTAAGTGGTGGGCAAATATCCCAATTTAGGTAGACCTAAAGATGATCGCCAAGAGCATTTTCACAAAACTCTAATTGGAACTTGAGGCAAGATCTTGGCTACTTTCAGGACAAGTCGTTTCTTGAAAACTTAGCTGCCCGCTATTGTTTACTGTACCTCTCCAGCAACTTCCATTAGGTGACTTCATGATCACACCTTTATTGATATCGCTTATGTAGACGTCGCCTGAGGCCACTTCTAACTTAGAGTTCGGTGTTGAAGTACCAAGCCCAAAGTTCTGACCAGAATTCAAGTAAGAATCTGCAAAAGTAGAAAGTTTTACTTGCTTCCCAGATGTTGGGGAATTCAAGTTAATCTCGCCACCTTGTGGCTTCTGCGCAATTGAACTACCTGAGCCTGTGTTTTCGAGATAGATCTTGCTCGGTCTTTCTAAGTTTGCACTTTTTAGATGTAGCTGGTGGAGTGGATCTTTCGTACCGACTCCGATATTTCCTTCAGAATTGATGCGCATTCTTTCTATGATTCCATCTTCATTTTGATTGATGTAAAAACGTAAAGAACCATAATCCGAGGATGAATAAATCGAAAAACCTTTTGCATTACTAGAAATCCAACCCATTTGATCAAAATCCGGAATTCCAGTGTAGGTTGAAGAAGTATGCCCTATTGCAGATTGAGAGGTCTGATCATACGATTCAAAGGCAGCATGAACGCTCGATCTATTGCCAGAATTGGTATTCCTAAGTTTTAGAATTCCTCGGTCAGAACCGGTAGGCACATTTTGTTCAATTCTTAGTTTCACGTCTGGAGACTTTGTACCTATCCCAATACTACCAACTGAATTAATACGCATTCTTTCTATAGGAAATCCTTGAAAAGTTGAGTTTGTGTGAAATCTTAGCGAACCGTAATCCGAAAACGAATAAAGTGACAAGCCTTTTGCAAAAGAACCAAGATATCCCATTTCTTGGAAATCAGGTATTCCAGTGTAGTTACTGGATGTATGGCCAAAAGTTGAAACCGAAGTCTTGTCACTTGACTCTAAAACAATTGAAACCAAAGAGCGGACACCAGTATTAGTATTCCTAAGTCTGATCAACGATCGCGATGATCCGTCTGCAACATCATCTTCAATTCTTAGCTTAAAGTCAGGTTCATTGATACCAATGCCAATATTCTCATTGAATTCATATAGGTTGTCTGCAATGGTGTCAACTTGCGCTAAGCAAGACAGTGAAAAAAGAGAGACTAGTACTGTTGCAAGAAGGAAGTTTTTCATAGTTGTTAAGTTACTTAGGAAATTGCTTTTGCTGCAAAAAAAACACTTGTAGTTAGAAAGTGAAACCATTGTGGTCCTTCACAACCTAAGCATCAATTTACGTATAACTATATACTGACGTACTTCGAACTCCTGACTAAAGACTGAAGACTGCCCAATGCCTGACTGAAGACTGACCGACTAACTCCCGACTACCTCCCTGCTGCCCGACTCCTAAATCCCGACTGACGACTGCGAACTGCTGACTACTGACTGCTGACTGACGACTGCTGACTGCTGACTGAAGACGGCCCCACTCCTGACTCCTGACTGTCCCATTGAAGACTGACTGACTGCGAACTGCTGACTGATTCCTCCCCCCTGCCCGACAGCCGACTGCCGACTGACTCCTCCCCCTCCTACTTCGGATCCAAAATATCACCAATCCTCACCTCTAAATCCATCCAATGATACTTAGTCATTTCATCACCTCGATTCTTTGCACTAGTCACTTTAGACTTTAACTTCGTCAAAGTGCCCCTAGCCATGGCATTGATATCTGAGTGCGCATACTTGTCACCTTTTGCCATCATCAATTCTCCCATGCGATCTACAAAAGCCCGCTGTAAATTCCTTCGATAAGTATCTGTAGAGTTTCCACCATCCAGTTCTGAGAAAATACCAGACGTGGCATCTGAAAAAAGATCAGCAATACTATAGGCCGAGCTCCCGTTCATCGTCCCGTTTTCGATCATTCTGAGCAAGCGATCTCCTTCGAAAATCCTACTCAAGGTCCTATTTTGAAGACCTCTGACTGATTCTACGATTCCTGATTCTCTGGTCTTAGAAAGAATCTCTTCGTCAATCAACCATGACGGTGTTTTGAAAAGTTGCTCATTCAAAAACTCCATTGCTTCTGATTGTTTATCCTTAGCAACATGTGAATAGACCGCTCCATCCTCATCTGCTGTTTTATAGAATTCATAGACTCCTCCAATGTTAGAAGTAACATGGCCCATATATCTATTGTATTGTCCGAAGACTTGTCCATAGAGTTCGTTTAACTGCGCATAATTCTCACCATCCTCTTTAGTCCACTCTATTAGATTGGGTACAATTCTTTTCAAGTTCTTTATGCCATATTCACTAGCTAGGACCGAGTCATCTCCAAGATCTTCCGTTTGGGCAGAAGGATCTGGTGGATTTCTACGTTGGCGTCCAAACCTATACAATGGATCTCCAGATTTCGCCTTGATCATATCGTTCAAGATCACTTTTTCTTCATCTGCACTTGCATTTGGAAATAACTTATATCCCCACTCGATCGACCACTTATCGTAAGGACCCACGTCCGGCATTAAGCTCACATCGCCGTCTTCCGGTTGAGCGACATAGTTAAATCTTGCATAGTCCATGATTGAAGGCGCTGTACCCATTGCCTTAGTAAAGGATGGAGATCGTAGTGAGTCTACTGGATAAGCCACACTAGAACCCATATTATGAGGAAGGCCTAGGGTATGTCCAACTTCATGAGCAGATACGAATCTAATTAAGCGACCCATGACGTCTTCTTCAAAATTCACCCTTCTTGCGTCTGGGTTAATGGCAGCAGTCTGTATGAAGAACCAATTCCTTAGCAAATTCATTACGTTATGGTACCAAATAATATCGCTCTCGAGAATTTCACCTGTCCGTGGATCATGAACGTGCGGTCCCATAGCATTCTGAATGTCAGTAGAGACATATCTGATCACTGAATATCTTACATCCTCTGGTGTCCAGTCAGGATCTTCTTCCTTACTTGGTGGATCCTTGGCTAGGATGGCATTCTTGAAACCTGCAGCTTCGAATGCCACCTGCCAGTCCTCTATCCCTTGCTTAAGATATGGCCTCCATTCCAGCGGAGTTGCAGGATCTATATAGTAAACGATAGGCTTCACAGGTTCGACTAACTCACCGCGAGCATAAGCTTCCGGATCCTTAGGATCTAATCTCCATCGCGTAATAAATCTGTTCCTAGATGCTCTCTGATCATCGGAAGAGTAGTCCGTCTGACCAACAGAAAAGTAGCCAACTCTGGCATCGAAGTGTCTAGGTTGCCAAGGGTTTTCAGGCAACTTTATAAATGACTGATTCATCTCAACAGACATTGTACCAGTCACTTGATTGTCAGGCAGCTTTTTCCCCTTGAAGGTCAAAATGTGTCTAATTTCTGTATTTTCAGGGTATGACTTCATGCTATTAATCAAGCTTCTTTTTCCATCTAGGCTTCCCATTTCAAATGCCTTGCGTTGTCTCGCGGAAACTGGTGCTAGCATTTCCACATCAGTGGTAAATAATGGCTTAATATCAATGACCGCAGTAGAACTGTCCTTACCAAAGGCCTTAATGTCGAAAACCATAATAATGGGTTCAAAATTATTGTTTTTCACAGCTAGGTAGATGGGGTCTTCTTCGCTGGCCACACTGTTGTAGCTCACAGATCTCAGTAGCAACTGATCATTCTTGCGCTGCCATCGTATCACTTGCTGCGGTTTTGACTTGGTCCCTGCTCCACCGAAATTCAAATTCTTCACAAAACCTGAGATCCTGCTGACAACCAAAATTTCCTCCTCAAGCAAGTCAAAGGGAATTTCGAAGTAGTAGTTGCTTCCTTCTTGGTGGACAGTAAATAAACCTTCATCTGTGACAGTTCCGTCCTTGATGATGTCCTTGTAGTCCTTTATTTTCTTGTCCTTGTCTTTCTTCTTGTCCGTTGCTTTAGCTGCCATTTCAGCAGCCTTCTTCTTTTTCCTCTTGCCGAATTGGGCTTGCGACTGGCTTGGAAATAGAGTGACGATAAATAGTAGTAGTGTGAGTTGGATCAGTTTGTTCATTTAATTTCAGCTTACTAATTGTTCGATAAATAGTGATTTTGCTTCGGATCGAATTTAAGACTTATTTGTTCAATTCCAATTACAATGCGCTGTTCAATCAGGGACAGTGATTATTTAGTAGCCTAAGATCTTTTCTATCTCATATAGATTGAACTTCAAAATTGTAAGAAGGTCAGCTTATTAGACATTCCTTTGCACAAGATAAGGCCAAAAAATGCCAAGCGTAAGGACCGCACTCAAGCAACTTCTTTAAACTCAACAATATTGCGAATCAAATTTAAGACCTTAGGCATAACAGTTTGATTATAGGGGGATTGGGCAAAATATGTATCCTCCTGTTATTATGAATAATCTGAATCTGCAGATGTCTTTTTAATTCTTCAATTTTGAAAAGTAGTGAAGATAAACTTATGATTGAGAAAATGAACGCATTGAAATGAGAAATTTATTAAGCCTAGCCCTCTGTCTTTTACTCTTCAACGCATGTATCAAGATGGAAGAAGAAATGGAAATGCAGGAGGCAGAAGTTTTCTTAAAGTGCGAGGTAGACAGAAAGGTCTTTGAAAAGTCTGGAGCTTATGCTTTTTCAACTTTATCAGAAACCGATAATAGCATTTCTATTTTTGGGGCAGCGGGCGAAACTACACCTTCAGATACCTTAACCTTATACATTGTTCTAAATAACGACTTAGGTGCAGGATACTACGCCTTGGGTGCAGGCAAAGACGGAAATGCATGGTACAC
>CAZMYK010000066.1:0-11625 GCA_964570435.1 uncultured Saprospiraceae bacterium
GATGATATTGCTGATTGAAATAGAAGCAGTACGACCAACATTAGATGCCATATTCGGTACGCAGTAGTGGATCCCTCCATGCTTGATAAAGGTAGGATTTTTTAGAGTAGAGACCTCAGAGGTCTCGAAACATCCTCCTTGATCAATACTTACATCGATGATGACGGCACCATCCTTCATCTTTGTGACCATCTCTTCTGTCACTACAATGGGTGCCCTGCTACCATTCTTGGAGTGTATGGCTCCAATCACAACATCAGCACTTAGCAACTGGTACGCAAGGTAGACTGGATTCAAGGCAGAAGTATGTAAGGGTCTACCGATCTTGTTCTGTAGGCGCATGATCTTATAAATATCATTGTCGAAAACACGAACAGAGGCACCAAGTCCTAGGGCCGTCCTTGTAGCATGTTCACCAACGACACCTGCACCCAAAATGACTACCTTAGCAGGAGGCACACCTGAAATCCCGCCCAGTAAAACACCTCTTCCACCACTTGACTTGGTAAGGAGTTGGGCTCCTGTAAGCATGGCCACCATCCCAGCAATTTCACTCATCATCCTAACTATTGGATAACTGCCATCTTCTGACTGTATGTGCTCCATTGCAATTGCATAGACCTTCTTCTTCTGTAATTTCTCGATGTATTCCTTAGAAATGATGGGAAGGGGAAGAGGAGAAACTAGAATTTGCCCGGTCTGCATGAGGTCTATTTCTTCTAGCGTCGGCGGTTGGGTCTTGATAATGATGTGCGATTGATATACCTTCTGTTTATTCTTAGTGATTTCAGCCTCAGCCTCAGAGTAGTCACGATCACTAAAGCTCGAGCTACTTCCTGCACCTGACTCGACCAACACGTCATGCCCATATCCTTTCAGGATACGAATAGAGTTGGGTACGATCGCAACCCGATTTTCTTGCAAAGTTGTTTCCAGTGGGATACCTATTGTGAGCTTTCTGGACTTCTCTGCTACCTCTAGCATTTCAGTCTGTGTCTCATATTGTCCCTCTGCAAAGAAGGTTGAAAATGAACCCGGCTTGATCGGATTACTCATATCGAAGATTTATTCGCCATAACTTAAAATTAGTACATTTCGACTGTTATCTTCATTTATGCTAAGATTAATTTCTACATAAGGAAGGTCGATGTAAGGCTCAGCAATTTCTGGCCATTCGATTAAGCACATGTTTTCGCTGTCTAAGTATTCAAAAAAACCTATTTCCTCTAATTCCTCCGCGTCTTTAATTCGGTACAGATCGAAATGGTAGATGGGGCCTTGGTACTCATTCACAATGGCAAATGTAGGGCTGCTTACGTCCTCTTTTACACCAAGATTCTTCATGATTCTCTGGGTCAATGTCGTCTTCCCAACCCCCAGGTCTCCCTTAAGGATGATGATGTGATTTGGACTTAGAATATCAAGCACTTCTCGGGAAATCAAGTCCAGATCGGAAAGCCCTATATTTTCAAATTTCTTCACCATATGAGGGCCCAAAAATAAGAACTTTTATAGATAGCAAAAACTATAATAAGACCTTTAAAATTAGTAACTTTGCACTCTGAAATTTCAGATTAAACATTAGTAATATATGAGTAGCGAAAACGGGAATTACGGTGCGGATAATATACAGGCCCTGGAAGGACTGGAAGCGGTTCGGAAGAGACCGGGTATGTATATTGGAAGTACAGATGGAAAGGGGCTTCATCACCTTGTTTGGGAGGTGATTGATAACTCGATTGATGAGCATCTAGCCGGATATTGTGATAGAATCGATACCATCATCCATGAAGATAATTCCATTTCAGTGCTAGATAATGGAAGAGGAATTCCGACAGGCATGCATGAGAAGCTTCAGAAATCTGCCTTGGAGGTCGTTATGACGGTCTTACATGCTGGTGGAAAGTTCGACAAGAATACCTACAAGGTATCTGGTGGTCTCCACGGTGTTGGTGTTTCTTGTGTGAATGCTCTTTCGATTTCTCTAAAGGCAGAAGTACATAGGGCAGGACAAATATTCACTCAAGAATATGTCCAAGGTAAGCCAGTGACAGAAGTGAAGGTGATCGGGGAAACAGATCGAACTGGAACAACTGTGAAATTCAAGCCTGATGCTGAGATCTTCGAAGTCCTAGTTTATAAGTTCGAAACACTCCAGACAAGGATGCGTGAAATGGCATTCTTGAATCAAGGTCTAACCTTAACACTTACTGATGAGCGTGAGAAAGATGATGATGGAGCTTACATAACAGAGACCTTTCACTCGGAAGGAGGACTTAGGGAATTTGTTAAATACTTGGATGAGAGCAGGACAGCTTTAATTAATGAGCCGATCTATGCAATTGGTAAGGAGGAGAATGTTGAAGTTGAGGTGGCCTTACAGTATAATACTGGGTACTCAGAAAATATTTATTCCTTCGTCAATAATATTAATACAAGGGAAGGTGGAACTCACGTGAACGGATTCAGAAGGGCCTTATCGAGAGTATTCAAGCAGTATGGGGAGGACAATAACATGTTCAGCAAGTTGAAGTTCTCCATATCTGGGGAAGATTTTCGAGAGGGTCTCACCTCTATCGTTTCTGTGAAAGTGCCTGAGCCACAGTTTAAGGGTCAGACCAAGGGCGAACTGGGTAACTCTGAGGTCACTGGAATCGTATCCAGATGCGTTGGTGATGTTCTCAAGGCCTATCTAGAAGAGAATCCATCACAAGCCAAGAGGATTGTTGAAAAGGTAATCATAGCCGCTACAGCTCGAATAGCAGCAAGGAAGGCGCGTGAAACAGTGCAGAGAAAGAACATCTTAACAGGTGGTGGGCTTCCTGGTAAACTTTCCGATTGTTCTTCCAAGGATCCTGGAGAGTCAGAAATCTTCTTAGTTGAGGGAGATTCAGCAGGAGGTACTGCCAAGGCAGGACGGGATAGAAAGTTTCAGGCCATTCTGCCTTTAAGGGGTAAGATCTTGAATGTTGAGAAGGCGATGGAATATAAGATCTATGAAAATGAGGAGATCAAGAATATGTTCACCGCTCTTGGTGTTTCTATCGAAGAGAAAGAAGGAGATAGAATCCTTAACATTGAAAAATTGAGGTACCATAAGATTGTAATAATGTGTGACGCCGACGTCGATGGCTCTCACATTGTAACTCTGATCTTAACCTTCTTCTTTAGGTACATGAGGCCTCTAATTGAAAATGGATACATCTATATTGCCTCACCACCCCTTTATCAAGTTAAGAAGGGAAAGCAATTCAGATATTGCTGGTCCGAAGAGGAGCGGAAAGAAGCCATTGAAATATACGGTAAAGGAAAGGAAAACTCAGGTGTAAAGGTTCAGAGGTATAAGGGTCTTGGGGAGATGAATGCCATTCAATTGTGGGATACCACAATGGATCCAGAAACTAGAATCCTTAAGAAGGTTACAGTTGAAGATGCACTGGGAGCAGACCATATTTTCTCTGTGCTGATGGGAGATGAAGTACCTCCTAGAAGGGCATTTATCGAATCGCACGCGAAGTATGCTAACATTGACATTTAGGACTAAAACTGTTAAATATGGTAGATGAATTTGATTTCTAAGAAAATTAACCTTAGTTTCGAATATCATTCAGAATCTAATATTTCTACTATATATTCTGATCTACCAATTAAAAACGTAAGCCATGAGGTAATACCAACCTCATGGTTTTTTCGTTTAGGCATGAAATATCCCACAGTCCTCATATGCCTACTTTCGCTATTTAGCGCATGCACGGATCGCAATTCTCCAGTGGAAGGGCACCTCAGCAAAAAATTTGCTATGACCTCCTTGGGTTCTAGTGATATCAAGCTAGAGAATAGCGAGGTGAGTACTATTTCAGGAAAGGAAAACTTCATTGATTTCTTTAAAGACGGGACCTATGTGATGTATCTCAATCAGTTTGAGTATGGGGACTACACCTTGGTGAATGACAGTATCTATCTAAGTGGGTCGGATGGCAAAGAATGGGTGATCACCTATAAGGAATTAGATGACCTGCTGCATTTGAAGTTCCCGAATGCCGAGACAGTCACCTCCTTGACCAAGATTAGCAATCGTTTCAGGGGAGATTACCCATTCACCAAAGAGCGGAATATTTGGAGGCAGCGACTAGATCGACCACTTACAAATAATGAAATGATCGACAAGTTTCAATCCTATTGCAAATTTATGATTGCCTATATGAGGTGGACGAAGAAGAATGAAATGAATCTTAGCGTTAAGCATTTCAGTGGTCCGCTCAAATTTGCCAACAATGGCTTGATGATGAGGAGGAAGAGAGAGACAGGAGCATGGTGTGACTATTTTTATCAAGGGGATTGTGAGCGCATGGATGATATTCTGCGCAATCATTTTAATGGGCTTATCCTAGATTGGAAATATACGCACGATAGAATTGCTATGTTGTCTAATGGCTTAGAACAGGTAATAGATGGGATGGACAACTATAGGGAGAATTTCGGACAAGAATCTAGGTGAGCACTTTGGTAAGGTCAAGATTTTCTTGTTTTAGAACAATGTGTCTTCCAAGAGCACTAGCCAGACTGCCAAGGTAGACTTGTTCTGTTTGTCCAGGAGTAGGAACTAATATGGCTTTACGACCCATGGCTTGGTAGTCCATGAGTGATGAATAACCCGATCTGCTGATAATATTTTTCGATTTTTGAATGAGCTGGCTAATTTCATCAGCATTTAGAATCCCAAAGTAGGTAATGTTGCCTGCGACTTCTTGCTTTCTTTGGATCCCCGTAATGATTACATGTTTGCCTTCAATCATGGAAACTTGCTCGGCAATCTTCTTTTCGAATATGCTTCGCTGGGGTTCAGGGCCTGAAAGGATGGCGCAAGAATTAAAATTCAATACTTCTTCATCTACTATTTGTGAGAACCGGGATTGAGCACCAATAAAGTTGATAGGAATCTGTGCTCGAGAATTTGAACTCATCATGCCAGAAAGGCTAGAATCGGGACTGTCAGGAACCCAGCACTCGTCAAACTTATTGATTAGACTGAGATTCAGCCTGGTAGCTGAGGCTTGGATAAATGGGTTTGGGTGAATGAGTCTTAGTTGATGACTTATGAAGATGTTATTGCAAGAGGGGTGGTAGCATCCGAATCGGTTGTCCGAAATGATCTGTGTAAAGTGATGGTCTGAAACGAGCTTGCCAATTACCTTCGTTTCAGTCTTGATGGCTCGCAGAATTTTGAAGCTTTGGCTAAGAATGTTAGCAGCAATAGAATTGTATGTATACTTAATGTCATAGGAAGGAAGACTGTGGCAAGGCAAGTTTGGGAAGGCATTTTGTAGAAGTTTCAATGGCAAACCGTCAGAGGCGATTTCGACCTGCCTTCCCTCTTCAATAAGATTAGATATGATAGGAATGGATCGGGATGCATGGCCAAGACCCCAATTGAGAATGCAGTATAATATCTTGTGATTCAATCGTCTAGGACCTTTAAGATTATTTATTGCTAGCGTTAATCTAGAATTGCATAAATTAGTAAGAGCAAAAAGTAAAACATGTTGAAGTTAGCAAATTTATGCCTGATAGCGGTCTTTGCCGTCTTATTTTTAAGTACCTCCTATGCACAGAAAGGCACGCAGAAGAAGATCGTAGTAGTAGAAAAAACTACTCACGAGAATGGCAATGTTGTTACCCGAAGAGTAGAAAAAACGGGAACAGATGCCGAAGCCTATCTCAAAGAAAAGAAGGAAGAACTTGGTATTGACATCGAATTAGATAGTTTCTCGAGGAGTTTTGAAAAGGAAGTAACGATTGATGTTTCACAAGCAGAAGTGAGAGAAGAACGCAAGGTGAAGATTATCACTAAGAACGATGCCGGTGAGCAGGTGGTCTTAGAATGGAATGGCGAAGGAGAAATGCCACCCGAGATCAAGAAGTATATGGATCAGCATGAGGTAGAGGTTGAAGTTGAAAGTGAGATCGAAGAAATCATGACCAAGGTAGATTCAGGTCGTCAGAAATACCTGGGAATCAGGGTGAACAACCATGTTGATGGCGTAGAGATATTAGATGTTTATGATGATAGTCCTGCCAAAGCGGCTGCTTTGCAGAAAGGAGATGTGATCTACCAACTTGGAGAAGAGTCCATCGGTAGTAGCTTGCAACTAGAGGATCGTCTGCGTAAGCTGGGTAGGGATACTGAAACTAAGATCCACTATATCAGGGTTGGACAGAAGGAAACAGTCAAGATCCAGCTCTAGGTTAAGGTGAAAAAAATAGTTGCCTTACGGGCGGAGGCAACTATTACTAAAGCGTTCAATTCGTTTTCCAGGGGGCTGGAAATCGATATCCTAAAGGTATGTTTTAGCTTTCTAACAAAAATCACCCATCTGGGTGATTTTAAAAGAAACGTGCTGTGATTTGCAAAAGATTGGTAAGGTCCTTGCGATACTTTACAGCTATGGAGGCAAATGAAAGGGCGGTGCTCCTAATGCACTGTGAAGATCAACGAGGAATCCTTGCAGAAGTTACGGACTTCATCATGGGTAACAATGGAAACATCATCAACTTGGATCAGCACGTTGATGAGGATGATAATCGATTCTACATGAGGATTGAGTGGGAGCTTGCCAACTTCCTAATACCGCAGGATAAGATCGAAGATTACTTCGAGACTATGATTGTGAGAAAATTTAGTGCCATCCACGAATTGCATTTTGCACCTAAGAAACTAAATGTTGCCATCTTCGTATCGCAATACAGTCACTGCTTTCTTGACATCCTTTCCCGGCATGAAGCCAACGAATGGAAGGTTAATATTCCTTGCATTATCAGTAATCATGAGAAATTCAGAAAAATTGCTGAGCGCTTTGATATACCGTTCTACTATTACAAGATCAGCAGGGAAAACAAGAAAGAAATGGAGGCCCTGGAGTTGGCCTTACTTAAGGAGCACGATATTGATGTCATCATCCTTGCCCGTTATATGCAAATCCTATCAGACAATTTTTGTAGCCACTATCCAAATAAAATCATCAACATCCACCACTCCTCACTTCCGGCCTTTGCTGGAGCCCGTCCCTATGAATCTGCTCATAGAAGGGGAGTGAAATTTATGGGTGCTAGCGCTCATTATGTAACTGCTGACCTTGATGAGGGCCCAATTATCACCCAGGATGTGATACCAATTTCACACAGAGATTCAATCGCTGATATGAAGCGAAAGGGAAGAAATATAGAAAAAATTGTTCTTGCCAATGCCTGCTGGGCGCACCTGAATCATCAGGTACTTTCCTATAAGAACAAGACCGTCGTTTTCGAGTAGTCCTGTAATCGATTCTAAAAGAATGTCCTAGAAATGATTATGCTCAGCCGAGCTTAGTGAATCTTGCCCATCAACTTCTTGATCAATGGTGATGCTAGCAATACGATTAGCCCGGCCCCGATTGCATACTTGGCAATCAAGTCAAAGCCACCTGTATAAATCTCCAAAGTCTCGAATCCTCCAATATCCTTGTCTGTACTTTCTATCGCAAGCTGCTTTCCGATGAATCCTACTATCTGGAAGGCAAAGGCCGAAGAAAGAAACCAAACACCCATCATAAAAGCCACGATTCTTTTAGGAGAAAGATCTGTAATTTTTGACAGGCCCACTGGGGACATAAATAGCTCTCCCACAGAAAGTAAGAAATACATCAGGAGTAGGTAGGCAAATGGTACAAGACCAGTTGCACTCGCACTGGCACCACTGATTGCAAGAACGTAGAAGCTTATTCCAGCGAAAAGCAGTCCAAGTCCAAATTTATAGGGGGTTCTAGGGTTCGCTTTTTTCTTACTTAACCATGTCCACATCAATGAGATCGGTATGGCGAGGATGATAATCCACATTGAATTAAGTGAGTTCGTCTGCGCTGCCGTCATGATGCCATCTAGGTCTACATTTCTTGCTGCAAAGAGCGTAATGACACTACCTGATAGTTCATGAAATCCCCAAAATATCGTCATGAAAACCGTGATTAGCACTGCAACAATGAGCTTCTTTCGTTCGTCTAAGGTTGCCTTGTACATTTCATATCCAAGGTAGGCCACGACGGTAATTCCTATCAATTTGAAGATAACATTTACAATGTTCTGCCCACCTAGGAGTCCGCTAGTGGCAATTTCTTTATAGGAAGACAGGAGAACAGCAATTATTGGGGCAGAAGCAACCGCAAGAATTGGGATGAGAATACCCTGCTTTATGCCCATTATCTTCTTACCCAGCACTTGATCATTAGGTGGTAAACCTCTATTTCCAAAGACGTTTTTCTTGATTCCCCTCCAGAAGAAAATCAAGCCAGTAAGCATCCCTATTCCTGCTAAACCAAAACCATAGTGCCAGCCATATTTTGCTGCCAACCAGCCACACAATAGGGGAGCTGCCCAACCACCTATGTTAATTCCCATGTAGAAGATGGTGAAACCCGAATCTTTCTTGGGATCTCCTTTTTCATAAAGGGTTCCTACGAAGGTAGAAATATTGGGTTTAAAGAATCCATTGCCCACAATGATCAAGGACAAGGCCAGAAAGAAGGCCATATTATTCTCTATAGCTAGGACAAAGTGACCCACAGCCATTAATATTCCACCTAGGAAAATAGAATGCCTCATACCTAGGATCTGATCTGAAATCTTTCCTCCGATCACAGTTGAGGCATAGACTAAAGACCCATAAGATGCATAAACGGCCGCAGTGGCAAAATCTCTCTCGACAAGGGCTTCGAAGACGACATCAACCATGTAGAGGGTAAGTAGGGCCCGCATGCCATAGAAGCTGAAACGCTCCCAAAGTTCAGCAAAAAATAGATAAAATAGTCCTTGAGGATGTCCCAATATTTGTTTCTGATCGGAGAATTCTGAGTTAGTCGAAGTCATAAAAGTGGCTGTGAATTATACGTTTGAATTAATAGATTTTTCCTACTTCTGGAAATTGTCACTTAGACAGATTCACGACTGCGCCATATGGACTTACTCGAGACAAGCAGCTAAGAGTAACATTTCATCAAATCCCTTTTCTGCTCATTATGTAATGCGTCAATAGAAAATGGACCTGCTAAAGATAGAATATTATTTCTATCAGGAATAAAAGGATAGCGGATTGTTTTGTTAGAGAACCGTTAAAAGAGGGCGAAAGGTGGCGCAGTATCTAGCGTTAAAAAGGATGTTCTACAATTGATAAGGGTATTAAGACTTACCATGAGGACTTTAAAGCTTGAATAATATCTGCGCCATATATTATTAACTTCTAAGGGCGCAATGTATAAAAATAAAACTTTCTAATATGTATTTTCTGGATTTTTAACGACTTCTGTGTCAGAACCAACAACAAGGTCCCAATTGGCTGCATTAAGCATCCACCTTATCATGTCTATTAGATCATCTTTTCGATCCTCAGCCTCCAAGAAGAGTTCTCGTCTTTCCCTTGCAGTAGATGTAATAAGTTCTTTGGCATTGCGGTTCAGGTTATTGTAGTCCTCTTTGGTGAAGGAATTGAATGTTCCTTCGGATAGCATCCTATAGTCCAGGTCATGTTCGACAGCAATGATTTCAGGATCTGGAAGATCTAGAATTGTGATGGTCTGTGTTTGCTCATCTGCTTCCAATTGGATGTCATTAAAATCGTAGCCTATACTTACCCTTCCATTGACTATAATCAGGGCCTCTTTTCTTAGTGGACTGATATCATAGTATATATGGTCCTTGTATTCTTTGAACTCTGAGAGATGCACTTCTAGGGTAACTAGTTTCATGACCTTTTCCATCCGCTCTAAGACCACGGAAGAGCTAGTGGTAACCTGCGGAACCGGTGGCTTGAAAAGATTGAATCCGCCAAGCTTTACGATAAAGGCGCCCAATAGGAGGAGCAAGACTAAGACGACTAAGTACTTAAGTACCTTGCTCATTTTTTCTTCAGTTTGCTTGTAAATGGGTGCTTCAATCCTGAATATTCCTTTAGTACAACTTTGACAGAACCAACGGAAACAGGTGATTCGATGATAAGAGGAATCCTATTTTCATCATTCGAAACCCAGATATTCATTTGCGAATCTTCATTGAATACTTCACCGGCAATTAGTTCTGGAGAAACCTGGAAGGTATTGAAGTATCCTTGCCCCTTTACCCACTTTTTAGGTTGGTGGCCCTTCATCCTAATGTCTAGTTCATAGGTCTGCATGTCTAAAAACATCTTTGCTGGAATAGATTCTCCTTCTTCAAGACTATCATAGTCGATATTTCGCATCTTATATATCAAGGAAAGCATGTCATGAACACAATTATCAAACTCAAAGTCTTGTGTTTTTGCTACCTCCTTTGTTTTTCCTCTTAGAGATGTACCCTTTTGACCATCTTGGTCGAAGTTTACCTTGTCATAAAGGGTATAGTTGCCCTCCTCTACATCTCGAATAAAGGTGTTGGGTAGTAAGGTTTCCTTGTCAATATTTGAGAAATAGTAATCTCTCACCTTGAAAAACCACTCATAGGAAGAGTAGGTCTTACCTGTTGCTGAAATCCTATACTCAGTCTCAGATTCAGAGACATCAAATGTGACCTCTCCTGCAGATAGCCATACAAAGTTCCAATTGTAGAACACCTTATACACCACTTTCTCACCCTGCCCAAAGCTTGTGTTTTCAGTATAACATTCGTCATTTTGCACTGGTCTATATTGTGCCTCTTCCTCAGGAAGAGAGAGACCTAAACTCATCAGTAGAGCTGTTGCAAATATGGATATGATTTTCATCTTCATTAATCCTATAACGCAGATCTATTTGAAATAATTTCTATGAAGGCCAAATGTTCGACTAAGATTGCTGCTGAAAATGACGATCGCACCTACAATAGATGGAAGAATCAGGTTGATGAGCCAAAGCAAATAAGAGGAGGCAAGTATAGAAAGCTCATTGAATTGGTAGGCTTCCCAAACTAGCAAGGCAATTTCTCCTCGAGCTAGGAAGCCAATGATTGGAGGCAGTGGAAGACTGGTCTGCACCAAGAAGATGGTTGCAATGCCTATCGCCGCATTGACATAAGAAATCTCAAGTCCAAAGAACTTAAGAATGAATATGTATTGTAGGACATAGATCATATATCTGACTAAGGCAAGTGTTAGGACCTTAGAAAGGGTTTGATATTCATAGGTGGAAAGCAAGGTCAGGTGCTTCAGTGATTTTTTTATGATCTTGAATCTTGAGAAGCGGCTAAGAAGTCTGCTTATTAGGTCAATGTTAAAGTAGAGCAAGATGATCATGATCAAGAAGACAAAGGCTAAGACAAGTCCCGAATTGTAGATGTAAGCATCGATCTTGCCGGATGCATGAAGGAATAAGAAGGTAGCTAGGAGGCCTAGACCAATGTTCCAGATGTTTTGTGCGTAGCTCGAAACCAAAGTCGAAATAACGGCTTTCCAGTTATTCTTGGCTTCAACCATAACCATGCGCCCTCCATATTCTCCCATTCTGTTGGGTGTGAGGATGGCAATGCTAATGCCACTAAGAATGGCCTTTAGGGAAGTAAGAAAGCTGATTTTTTCAAATGGTTGGACTAGCAGTTTCCATTTTTGAGATTCAAATAACCAATTGAGGGGCATGAACAAGAAGCAAG
>CAZMYK010000067.1:0-11471 GCA_964570435.1 uncultured Saprospiraceae bacterium
CACGCCATCTTAGTTCTTCTATGAAATTCATTCGTTCTTAAAATTAGATTGCAAAAGTATTATTTTCAATATAAAAAATAGTGTAATATTACGCTAAATGAGTACATCCCGTTTTATTGCAAGTAAGGTGGCCTTTGCTAGTAACAAAAGCTTTACCAACTGGATCATCAGAATAGCAATATTTGCTGTCGCCTTGTCTTTGACAGTTATGATTGTAGCCTTTGCAATGATTTCCGGATTTAAAAAGGATATCTCTGAGAAGATTTTTGGGTTTTGGGGCCACATTCACATTACAGATTACAATATTAGTAGGAGTATCGAGGCATCACCCATTAGAATAAATCAAGACTTCCTTAAGGACTTGGATACCCTGCAATCGATCACCTATCAGCGGCCTCTGCGAGTACTGGGTAAGAATATCCCAGGCAAATTCGCTTTTCGGACAATGGATGTAGATATCAAGAACATCTATCCCTTTGCAATGGTACCAGCTATTATTAATTCTAATGATGAATTCGATGGCGTAATAGTCCGCGGCCTGGGCGAAAATTATGCCTGGTCACAGTTGGAAAGGTATATTCAAGAAGGAAGGAGGATCCGAGCCGCTGATGAGGTCTTGGTATCGACTAGGATCGCAGAACGACTTAGAGTGACCGTGGGTAGTAAGGTAATCTTGACGATTATTAAGAACGGACAGTCAGTAGAGCGAAGGGTTAGAATTGTAGGAACCTACAGGACCGGTTTGGAAGAATATGATCGTAAGTTCATTATTGCGGATCTCAGTAAGGTGCAAGAATTGCTTCTTTGGGAAAGTGACCAAGTGGCAGGCTATGAATTAATTCTGGACGACTTAGAAAATTTACCCACCATCAATGAATATATTACTGTAGAAGTTCTACCAACGAAGTTATTCTCGGAGAGTATTCGGGATAAATTTCCAAATATTTTTGAATGGTTGGATCTGCAGGATTTTAATGGAGGTGTCATTTTGATATTAATGATCATTGTGGCTCTAATCAATATGATCACGTCCATTTTGATTCTGATAGTTGAGAGGTCCAAAATGGTTGGAACTTTGAAAGCACTTGGAATGAAGAACTGGGACATCCGCAAGATCTTTCTTTACTATGCGGGATACATTGTCCTTTATGGCTTATTGATAGGTAACGTACTAGGGATCGGAATTTGTTTGCTTCAAAAGTATACTGGCTTTATAAAATTAGATGAAGCCAACTACTACCTCTCAGTCGCACCAGTGAATATTGATTGGATGACCATTCTCTTTATCAATATGGTGGCCTTTATTGTCATCCTTTTATTTCTTACAATTCCTACCTACATCATCTCAAAGCTACAACCAGTCAAAATCCTACGTTTTGACTAGTAAGTTGGAGGCAATATGGAGGTTCGTTTCCTATTTTGTAAGATCTTACCCAAAGAGGCTAGGGCGCTTTATTTTTTTCTATTTAGCACTGGACAGCTGGAAGCGCAGATGGTCAATTTTAGAGTTCCTACTTTTATTTCTGGATTTGACTGGTTTACCTGAGATCTACGAGATATTCCATGAATTAATTAATTGGAAGCTTCGTAAGCTTAGCAAAAGAGAGCAGGTGATGGCTTACTCTGTTTTTGGAGATAGCATTGACTATGACACCATTCGGATCAATGGCGATAACACGATCATATGTAAGAGATTACACATAGCCTTTGTTAGCTTTCACACCATTCACTACCATCAATCTATTAGTGACTCAATACTTATTCATGAGCTTGTACATGTATGGCAATATGAAAGATTCGGTTCTGCTTATATTGCTAGGGCCCTGCTAGCTCAACATTCAAAGATGGGCTATAAGTATGGGGGATTGGCGGCCCTGTCTAGGAGTCAAAAGTTGACAGATTTCAATTTCGAGCAAATGGCTGAGATCATCAAACATGGATTTGAATATAAAGGTCAACATGAAATCTACAATAATTTCATGGGGCAATTGCAAGAATCAGTATAATAGTCGTAAGTTAGCGGCCCGATAATTGCGGTATCTAATATGGAAACTGACAGGTATGATCAAGTACTTCAAGACAGTGAAAAAGGAGCTGATTTCCTTAGAGCAAGCGGAGCCCAATTGTTGGATCTCGGTGTCTCCTCCTTTTGACCGAAACGATCTAACTGAAATTGCTAAAACATACGATATTCCATTTGACTTTCTAACAGATTCCATCGATATAGATGAACGATCTCGCTATGAAAGGGAAGATGGAGTTAAACTCATTGTGGTGAATACGCCCTATATGAATGAGGACCCAAAGGAGAGCGAGGGGATATACATTACAGTACCCATAGGTATTATCATCACGAATGACCACCTTATAACCATCACTGGTTTTGAAAACAACCTCCTCGAACGCTTCATCCACAACAGGGTTAAGAATTTTGATTCTAACGATGAGAAGATGTTTATTTTAAAAATTCTAGAGCAAAATGTTTTTGAATTTTTAAGTTGCCTAAAGAAGCTTAATCTCAAAAGAAATCTAATCGAAAGAGAATTATACGATAGTTCGAGGAACAAGGAACTCAAGCAGCTACTTAGGATCGAGAAGTCACTCGTCTACTTTGTGAATACCCTGAGTTCGAATGAACTTCTAAAAATGAAAATGAAGCGAACTGACTTTCTCGAAATTAGGGGACTTGAGGAACACAATGATTTATTTGAGGATTTGATCATTGACAATAGCCAAGCCTTAGAAATGTCTAACGTTCACACCAACATTCTTAGTGGAACTATGGAGGCCTATGCTTCTATTGTGTCTAACAACCTCAATGTCTTTATCCAAAGGTTAACAATTGCAACGATTGTGCTAATGGTTCCTACCTTGGTTGCTAGTTTTTATGGAATGAATGTAAAAGTACCTTTTGATGACAGCGATTATTCGTTTTATATTATTGTTTTTACATCCATCATCTTAGCCCTCCTTTTGATTTGGTTTTTTCGCAGAAAGCGTCTATTCTAAGTAGCTACATTTATCTACATATTATAAGTTATTAACATATATTAGTATTAATTAATATTATATAATGCTATATCTTAATATGTTACATATATTACTAACATCGTGTGGAAAACTATAAGATCATATTAGAATTTTTATTCATTCAATTTGCTTTAATTTGCAACAGACTTGAGAATTGAAGCAAGCAGTTAAGCCATTTGACACTTTTTTATGTTTTTGACTGTTATCCACATATAATCAAACTGTTACACATCAACACTAATTATATATGTTAATTTAACGTAAATAATTATGTTGTTTCAAACAAATTATGATATTTTTGATATATAGAAAATTGTAATATTTCTCGGTCCACTTTCAGATCAACGCAAAAGCAAAAAAATAATTCTAATGAGTAACGTAAGCGAGCCACTTTTAACTGAAAATCCGAACCGATTTGTACTTTTTCCTATTCAACATAATGATATTTGGGACTACTATAAGAAGTCAGAAGCAAGTTTCTGGACAGCAGAAGAAATTGACCTTCACCAAGACCTAACAGATTGGGAAACCAAGCTGAACGACAACGAAAAACACTTCATCAAACATATCCTGGCATTCTTTGCTGCTAGTGATGGAATTGTGAATGAGAATTTAGCAGAAAACATGGTTAATGAGGTCCAATATACTGAGGCTAAGTTTTTCTATGGATTTCAGATCATGATGGAAAACATACATTCGGAG
Source organism: uncultured Saprospiraceae bacterium (assembly GCA_964570435.1). Classification (GTDB taxonomy): domain Bacteria; phylum Bacteroidota; class Bacteroidia; order Chitinophagales; family Saprospiraceae; genus Portibacter. The sequence goes on from CAZMYK010000067.1 coordinate 3,733, forward strand.
ACTTACAGTCTGCTAATAGACACCTATATTAAGAACAACCAAGAAAAAGATTACTTATTCAATGCCATTGAGACCCTTGATTGCGTAAAAAAGAAGGCAGACTGGGCCTTGAATTGGATTGATGATGCAAGTTTTGCCGAGCGACTTATTGCCTTTGCTGCGGTAGAAGGAATTTTCTTTTCAGGTTCTTTTTGTTCAATATTCTGGCTAAAGAAAAGGGGATTGATGCCAGGACTCTCATTTTCGAATGAGTTGATTTCTAGAGATGAAGGAATGCATTGCGATTTCGCATGCTTACTATATAACAACCACATTAAGAATAAGTTATCAAAGGATACCATCAAGAAGATCATTGTCGATGCAGTAGAAATCGAGAAGGAATTTGTTTCTGATGCGCTTCCGGTAGGCTTGATCGGTATGAATGCCGAGTTAATGTGTGATTACATTGAGTTTGTGGCAGACAGACTTTTAGTTTCCCTAGGAAATCCAAAAGTGTACAACGCGGAAAATCCGTTCCCTTGGATGGAGATGATTTCGCTACAAGGAAAAACCAACTTTTTTGAGAAAAGGGTAGGAGATTACCGAAAATCTGGGGTGGGAGAAGACCGCAGTAAGCAGGTATTTACTCTTGACGAAGACTTCTAGTTTTCGTACTACCTCAGTACGACTGAGACCTGGAATAAAGCTATATTTTTTTTTTCAACTACCACTAAGTAGAGTACTATGCAAGTTATAAAACGAAACGGCAGAAAGGAAGACGTATCCTTTGACAAAATCACAGCAAGAATCAAAAAACTATGCTATGGACTGGATCAAAACTACATTGATCCCATAGCAATAGCCAAAAAGGTTATACAAGGACTTTATGATGGAGTGACAACAGCTCAGCTTGATAATCTAGCTGCTGAGACCTCGGCTACTATGGCCACAATGCATCCAGAATATGCCCTACTTGCGGCTAGAATCGCAGTATCGAATCTTCATAAAGGCACAGATAAGGTTTTTTCTAATACAATGGAAAGTCTTTTTGCCTACATAGATCCCAAAACAGGACAAAAGGCTGGTTTGATCTCCGACGATACCATTAATGTCATTAGGGACAATAAGGAAAAGCTGGATTCAGCAATTATATACGATAGAGATTATAGTTTTGATTTCTTTGGCTTTAAGACCTTAGAGCGGTCTTACCTCCTAAGAATGAATGGAGAGGTCGTAGAAAGACCCCAGCATATGTTGATGAGGGCTGCAGTTGGAATTCATGGTGAAGACATAGAATCTGCTATCCAGACTTACAATCTAATGTCTGAAAAGTGGTTTATACACGCAACGCCTACTTTATTTAATGCGGGAACCCCTAAACCACAGCTTTCCAGTTGCTTCCTACTTTCCACTACTGATGATAGCATCGACGGAATATTTGAAACCCTATCAAGGGGTGCTAAGATTTCACAATCAGCTGGGGGAATAGGACTAAGCATCCATAACATACGAGCAACTGGTTCATACATTAAGGGAACTGGTGGTACATCTAATGGTATCATTCCGATGCTTAAAGTTTACAACGATACAGCTAGGTACGTGGACCAAGGTGGAGGAAAAAGAAAGGGAGCTTTTGCTGTCTACCTGGAACCATGGCATGCAGATATATTTGACTTCTTGGATCTCAAGAAGAACCATGGTAAGGAAGAACTAAGAGCAAGAGATCTATTCTATGCAATGTGGATTCCTGACTTATTCATGGAAAGAGTGAAGGAAGGTGGAGATTGGTCTCTATTTTGTCCAAACGAATGCCCTGGCTTATTCGATAAGCACAGCGGAGAATTCGAAGCCCTCTACCATAAATACGAGAATGAAGGTAAGGCAAGAAGAACCATCAAAGCACAAGAGTTGTGGTTCGCAATCCTAGAATCTCAAATAGAGACAGGTACACCTTATATACTTTATAAGGATGCGGCCAATAGAAAGTCAAACCAAAGAAACCTAGGTACGATTAGATCGAGCAATTTATGTACTGAGATCTTAGAATATACCTCTGAAGATGAAGTTGCGGTTTGTAATCTTGCCTCTCTTGCTCTTCCGAAATTCGTTAAAGCCGATTCTACATTTGACTTCGACAAGTTGTATGAGATTACCAGAGTTGTCACGCGAAACCTTAATAAGGTAATAGATATCAATTACTATCCTATACCAGAGGCGAAGAAGTCGAATATGCGTCACCGACCTATTGGTATAGGTGTTCAGGGTTTAGCAGATGCCTTCATACAAATGCGTTTTCCATTCGATAGCAAGGAAGCTAAGCAACTAAACAAGGACATATTTGAAACGATCTACTTTGCAGCTTTGACTGAATCAAATGTGATTGCGGCCAAGGAAGGTACTTATGAGACTTATCCTGGGTCACCTTCAAGTGAAGGGCAACTTCAATTTGATCTTTGGGGTGTAGAGCCATCGGATCGGTGGGACTGGGCAGGACTTAAGAAGCAAATTAAGAAAAATGGTCTAAGAAATTCCTTACTTGTGGCTCCAATGCCTACAGCATCAACGTCTCAGATCCTAGGAAACAATGAATGTTTCGAGCCGTATACATCAAATATCTACACAAGAAGAACACTTTCGGGTGAATACATCATTGTCAACAAACACCTATTAAAGGATTTAATCAAGCTTGGACTTTGGAATAACGAAATGAAGGAAGCCCTTATGGCTGCCAATGGGTCTATCCAGCATATCGATGTTATTCCTGATGTACTTAAGGACCTTTATAAGACAGTCTGGGAAATAAGTATGAAGACTATTATAGACATGGCTGCGGATAGGGGAGCTTACATCTGTCAATCCCAAAGTCTTAACCTTTTCGTAGAGAGTCCAAATTTTGGTAAGTTATCATCTATGCATTTCTACGGATGGCAGAAAGGACTTAAAACCGGAATGTACTATCTCAGATCGAAGGCTGCGGTAGACCCGATTAAGTTTACGCTTTCAGCCAAGCATCAAAGGAATTATATACAGGAGGAAGAAGAAGTAGTTACCGAAGTAGTCAGTAGTTCAGCCACTGCAACTGCTTCAGTAAGTGCAACTTCACCAGCGATCGATCATGAAGCGAATAAAGCTAGCTTCTCTTCTGAAGAGGCTAAGACAGCTGAAGAAAAATTCATAGAAGGGCAGACATGCACAATGGAAGATGGTTGTGTGATGTGCGGTTCCTAAGAAGATCTATATCAAGATTACTCATGAATAAGGCCTTTCTACTGTTATGTAGAAGGGCCTTTTTATTTTTGCAAGCAGGAAGCATGTTCAGAATTAAATGCTAAGTGCCACTTACTCCTGAAATGGGTTATAGCTATTGAAGGAAAATCACACCAGGTCTGTTTCATTTAAAGTCATCTATTGACATTCTATCTTTTGGTAGATTGTATTTAAGTCAGTAGGTGCTCAGATACAATCCTCATACCATTAACAGCATCTTTAGCTACAACTCTTAGATTTTTTAATCTACTCAATTCGAAATTAATCTGTGGATCAGGATCGATGTAAAATATCTCTGCACTACTGGAAGCATATGAAACTAAGCCTGCTGCAGGGTAGACCTGCATGGAAGTGCCTACAATGATGACAACCTCAGAATCCGCAACTATTTCAGCAGCTGTTGCAAGTAGTGGCACTGCCTCACCGAACCAAACTATTGCTGGACGCATCTGCCCTCCTTCAGGACAAAGGTCACCGATTTTTTGCTCTCCTGTGAAATCTCGAACATAAGACTCGTTGATCGAGGACCTTATCTTTCTTAGCTGCCCATGGAGGTGAATGACATTTTGACTCCCTCCTCTTTCATGGAGGTCGTCAACATTTTGTGTAATAACCGACACGTTATAAAACTCTTCTAGCCCGGCACACAATCTATGGGCTTCGTTGGGTTCAACTTCATATAACTGAGCCCTCCTCTTATTGTAAAACTCTAAAACCAAGGCAGGATCTTCGACCCATCCTTCTATCGAAGCCACCTTCATAATATCGTACCCTTCCCAAAGCCCACCTTCTCCCCGAAAGGTCTTTAAACCACTGGCCACACTGATGCCAGCACCTGTTAAAATCGAAATCCTTTTACTCTTCATTTAGATGTTTTATTACTTCCGGCAAGAAATCAATGATATCTCCTGCCTTCATTGAAATGCTACCAAATTCTAGCTGAGCACGGTCACCAGCTAGTCCATGTAGATAGGTAGCTAAAATAGATGCTGAAAGTGGATCGTAGGATTGTGCTAAGAAGGAAGTCAACATTCCTGTCAGAACATCACCAGATCCAGCACTTGCCATCCCTACATTACCGGTTGTATTGAAAAAGCAATAGCCGTCTGGTGTTGAAATGGAAGTATTTGCACCCTTTAATAGAATATAAATGCCAAGCTCACTAGATTTCTTTATCTGTTTATTTATTCTCTCGCTTCTGCTTGTATGCACACCAAAGAGGCGGTCGAATTCTGTTGCATGCGGACTAATTATAGTGTTTCTTGGTATCCTTGTTTGCCAATTATTTCTAGCAATTAAATTTAGAGCATCTGCATCTAAGACCAGCGATTTGTCTTCAATCCTAAGAAGTGAATCAAGGTAAGAAACTGCGGAGGCACTTGTGCTTAAACCGGGGCCTACTCCAATCGCACTAATCTGCTTTTTGGACTTTTGGTATTTAGGGAAGTCGTCCTTAGTTTCAGAAATACATGTAGTGACCATGGCCTCTGGACAAGCATGCAGGAAGGAGGAATAGTGTTGCTTGGGAATTGTCACTGACAGACGTCCAATCCCACAGCGAAGGGCAGCCCTTGCAGCCAAAATTATAGCCCCTAACATCCCTAGACTTCCACCACACAATTGACCGAAGCCAAAGTCATACTTTGATTGACTAGGTAGACGACCTCTAATCAGCTTTTTCGCAAGACTCCTTGTAATACACTTGTACTTGCTATCTAAACCGTTTAAGTAAGAACTACTTAGGCCTATTGACCTACAGGTCCAGGGAATTTGATGGCTAAAGAAGGATCTCTTTGGGACCTGGAAGGTTAGGACTTTTTTAGCCTTCACATAGTTACCATCGAAATGCTGATCCGCATTCAATCCTGACGGCATATCAATTGAAAGCACAATATTTTTTTTCCCATTAATGTATTCTACCGCTTTGAAGTACTCTCCTTTGAGGGCTCCATTGGTACCACTTCCCAGCAAGGCATCAATTACAACTTCATTCTTTTCCAAGGGAAACGAAGTGAATTCGGTATAAACACAGCGAAGACCTAGGTCTTTTGAAGTGGCTTCGTTTTCCGGACTCGTGCTTGAACCGAAGAGCATATGATGTACTCTAACAAGATATCCCATTTCTATCAGGATCCTTGCTACAAATAGGCCATCACTTCCATTATTACCTGACCCAGCTAGTACACAAACAGGAATATTTTTGTCGGCGTATATGCTAGAAAACCACTTAACAAATACCATTGAAGCCCGTTCAACTAGGTCCATAGAGCTTAACGATTCCTGCTCTATTGTGTATCGATCCCAAGTTCTAATCTGGTCCCTTGTAAGTAAATCCATCGTTGTTGTTCAATAAGACATAAGCACTCAAAATGCAAAATATTGAACTAAAATAAGGCAATATTTTAGAAATTCGCGCTGCTCAATCCGGACATCAGAAATTTCAATTAGAAGTGCAAAAAAGCATAATTCTTAAACAAAAGACTATATTTGTTTGAGCAGAATGAAAGTAGAAAGTGTCAAGAAAACTAGTACGGTTTTTGCAACACTAATACTACTAAAGCACTTGATATACAGTAATTTAGATACAGCATTGAGAGTGTGCAAATTATATATTAATACAACTTTTAATAACTAAATCAACCTGTTTTGAAGCAGAACATATATTTAGGAGGTTTTGTAATTTTATTAATCTTTTTAATAAAATTTGAAGCTAAAAGTCAGGACATCCATTATTCTCAATTCTATAATTCACCATTGAATATTAATCCTGCTTTGACTGGTATATTTAATGGGGATATGAGAGTAATTGGATCTATTAGAGATCAATGGCGCTCAGTTCGTGTTCCTTATACGACATTTTCTGGTAGCTATGATATGAAATACCTACCTAAAAAGTCCGAAAAGTACTTTTATGGTTTAGGAGGGATCCTAAATTACGACCAATCTGGAGACAGTAAGTTGAACATTACAGATCTGAATCTTTCTGGTAGCTACAACTATCTACTCAACAAGAATAATGTTCTTTCAGGAGGTTTAATGCTAGGCATCGCTAGTGAGGGTTTCAATGAAACAGACCTGACATGGTCTAACCAATGGAATGGAACTGCCTTTGATCCAGCCTTGGGAGCCGGTGAAAACTTTGACAACAATAGGTTTACCTACTTAGAAACGGGCCTTGGTGTGAACTATAGATACCAATCAGATTCATCAAGGACGTATGCTAACTTGGGGATAGGTTTGTTTCACCTGACAAGGCCTGCAGCTGACTTTCTTGACATTGGAAACCCTCGACTACCAATGAGGACTGCACTTAGTGGTCAATTAAATTACCAACTTACGAGTGCCTTCGATCTTCAAGGCCATGCAATGGCGCAATTTCAAGGTCCATATATGGAAATTGTATTTGGAGGTCTAGCCAAATTATATGTAAATCAAAGTAAAGGCAAACTTTTTAGAATAGATCTTGGAGCTTCTTATAGAACTAGTGGATACATAGCTCCGACGATTGCATTTCAGTATAGACAACTGTATGTAGGCGCTAGTTATGATGTGAACCTCGGAGAATTCAGAGACGACTTTAATGGCAGAGGTGGTCCCGAAGTACATGTGCGGTATATTATTACTAAGGTTAAGGCCCTTAACCAAAAACCGTGTCCTATTTATTAAATAATGTCCCAATCTCAAACATGAAACGATTTTTATACATATTAATCATACTTGGAAGTTCGGCAGGAGCTTCATACGGGCAGACCTTCAAGGCCTACCTAAAGGCGGCTGAAGAAGCGGCGCAGACAAAGAACTACTATGCCGCATATCAGTACCTGCAAGAGGCCTACGAGTTTGATACAAGTAGACTTGATCTTGCCTTCGAATCCGCTCAAATGGCGAGGCAGTACGATGCATTTAGTTTTGCGGAGGATCTCTATGCAAAGGTAGTAGATAGGGATGAGGATGATGCCTTTCCTACAGCTACGTACTACCTAGGAGAAATGCAACAGCGGCAGGGTAAGTACCAAGATGCCATCGATAATTTCAACCTATATCTAAGTGAGCATGAGGGTGAGGATGAGTACTTTACACTGAAAGCCAAGAAAGAAAGGTCAGCTTCAGAGTTTTCCTTGGAACAAGTCGAAAATCCAGACGAGAGTGTCACAGTCACTAGACTGGGTGGAGTAAATACACAATTCTCTGAAGTTGGTGCCTTGGAAAAAGATGGTGAACTATTTTATTCATCGCTTCGATTCCAAGAGCCTAATCCTGCGAATGCTAGAGATCCTAAATACCTAGCCAAAATTTTGATTAGCGAAGATGGTAAAGAAGGAGTCGAAGCAGAGGGAATTAATGACGAAAATAGAATAACATCCCATACCTCGTTTAGCCCTAAGTCAAATAAGATATTTTATACTCTCTGTGACTATGTGGCAGATAACAATATAAAGTGTGACCTGTACTATAGAGATGTGGAAGACTCGGGTTATGGTGAGGCAGTGAAG
>CAZMYK010000068.1:0-11467 GCA_964570435.1 uncultured Saprospiraceae bacterium
TTCGCATAGTCGATTTTTGACTGATGTCGTGGGTCCCGTCTAATTTGATCTTTGATCAAAACTTGATCGTAGACCATTTCAAGCCTTCCTAGATCCTCATGAATCTGCGCCATCACTATGTCACTCTTTGGTGTAGTCAGCTGAAGCACAACCCTTCCATCAATAAGGGTTCCAATTTCTACATTCCTAATCTGACTCAATTCATATTCGACGATGAATAAGGATTGGAATAGGTCACCAATTTTCATCAATTCGCTGCACCTACCATTTAGATATAGTTGACCGTCCACCAACCTGCCACTGTCTCCAGTTCGATGCCAAATATCGTCACCATCAACTATTTTATTCATTTTGAAAGCTTCAGCACTATTGTAGTATTGCGTAAGAACGTGAGGGCCTCGAACAATAATTTCACCAAAGTCCGCTTCCCAAGGGTCCCATCCAGATTGACTTAAAGTCACTTGCTGGTCTGTGATTTTTATAATTTTAAGATCTATAGCCCCATTAGGAGTTCCAACATGGAGCCCATTTTTATCCACTACTACATCTTGCATTTTAACTGCTGAAATGGGTTCCGCTTCGGTAGACCCGTAAGCTACAACTTGTTCTGACTCTGGAAATGCATTTACAATCCTCGCTGCCATGTCAGGAAAAACCGGGGCCCCTCCAGTGATTATTTTTCTGATGCTAGACTTGCTGGATTTTCGGACTGACAATAGATCTACGTAGAAAGGAGATGCAATGAGTAGGGATACCTTCTTTTGGAAAAGAAGCTCTAATTGTGAGGCGGCATCAAGCTTATCCACCTTCTTATGGTTAAACTCTGCAACGATCCCTGTAGCTCCGGTGCCAAGAATAGAGAGTAAAACAATAGGCAGGGTTACCAAACAATGATCGTCTGGCATGGCACCAATTTCCTTCCGGAGAATTTCAAATTGGGCCCTAAGAAATCCATGTGTACGATCTGCTGCCTTAGGCAGACCAGTGCTGCCTGTGGTAAATGTTATTAAGGCTGTATCATCAAAATGAACAGCGCATGGCTTGCTGCTATTTTTATTCTGAGTACTCCTACCCTTACTCTTTAGTTTTCTATTTGACAGCGGAGCCAACTTTACGCCAATTTTATTGAACGGGCTTATGATGTAGGCAAGCCAGAGAAACTTTTGTGGTGCAATCAAGACATCTACTTGAACAACTTCTAGGGCCTTCCTGAGCCTTGATCGATCAGCCCACTCATCTACAAATACTACGATTGCTCCAATGTGAAAGAGTGCCAGCACTGTTTCATATAACTTAATGGACATGGGCACGAAGACCATTACCTTATCGCCTTTGGATATGCCCTTAGACCTAAAGTACTCTGATGCAAGGGTCATCCGATTCTTGAGGTGCTGGTAAGTTACGCTGGAATTTTTGTGTTGGATGGCAGTATTGCTAGGATGGCTGGAAGCCGCATCCACAAATATCTGAACCAAATTCATACTATGGTCTACGCTTGTATACTTCCTTCTTGATATTTTTGAGATTCTTTTCGAAGATGGATCTGACCCTATAAGCTCCGAATTTCAACTTTGCCTTATCCCATAGGCTGGGCTTATAAAGAAAATCCAAGGTGAAACTAACCTTACAACCGTAATCAGTCGCCTCATAGATCTGCTCAGTCGTTAAGTCTGGAGCCCTCAACCAGAGATTCTTGTAATTATAACAACTCAATCTGCGGTACTCATTTTCAACCTTCTCCAAGACCTCTTCTTCCCATTGGAAACCCTCTTTGTCGGCCTCTGTATAGCAAACTCTCTTGGAACCTATCTCCCCGTCAGCAACCTTGTCTGAGTTAATTGTTTCTATGAAGGCAACAAAAACAGACCAATCCTTCGCGTTATCTGAATTCCCTAAGTATGCAAAAGCACTCTCGCAAGGCATATCGATCCCAATGTGAGAAACCAACTTGTTTTTATATGGACTGAATACCCATGTTAATGCACATGATAGCAAAAATGCAGCTAGCGCTACAAGGAACACATTTCTTAATATTGGCGTGACATGTCTCTCCATTTTTACTCAATTTCAAGGCTCATAAGGGCGTATTCTCTCATAACTTCAGCCTTAAACTTCTTCGAAATATACGTAGAAGTATTGGAATTTACCATTAAAGCATGAATTCCTTTCTCAAACCCATCCTCCTTTGCCTGCTTCATTACAATTGAAGATAAGACACTTCCGATTCCTTGATAATCTTTCGACGGATCTCTAGCTAATGTCTTAACAACGATGGTTTTACCCGATTTATCATTCAAGTCCGCATAAGAAAAAATAAAACCGACCACATTGTCCTCAAGGACTGCAAGCACAGTGTAACGAGGATTAATCAAGGTCAATGAGGGCATCATCTTCTCCACAAAGTCACTCTTGGAAATGGGACTATACAGAAAATTGGCTCTGAAAGCAAGTTGACAGAGATCTGAAATTTTTCCAAATTCTGCTCCAGCTTCTTCCTTCTTAAAGCCACGAAATTCTACACCCTTTTTCACAAGTCCATCATACACAGAAGAGACTTTGTCCCAATTGACAACGAGTTTTTCAGCAAATGTGGACTTGTAATTAGCCAGTCGAGTGAAACCATAATTTTCGAATAACCCTAGGTAGTAAGTTGGTGTATCCACATCGAGTAAAAAAGGCCCATAATTAGCCTTTGTTAGCAACCTATATTGATCCCAGGTAGAACCATTCATGGGACCAATAAGTCGATAAAAACCTAGCCTGCCCAGTTCAGCAACGATGTGGTCCAAAAGAAAATCAAAAACAATCTGATCGTCAGGGCATTCGAAGTCGCCAATTGAACAAGCTTGCTGATTTTTTACCTTATGGTGAGGATTAATATACAGACTTGCCTTGGCGAGAAAAATTTCACCCTGAAGAATTTCAAAACAAGCATGGAAATACGGCTCGTCTTTAGTGCTAAGATCTGTGCGCTTTCTAATTTTCATTGGCCTAAATCTGAAATATGTACATGACTAAGGCTGCACATACTGGCACCACCAGATTGTCAAAACCTTTTATTCCAACAGCTTCACCAAGGGTACATGCCAAAGCAACACATAAGGAGGACATTAGCAAGACCAGGCCTCCAATCTTTCCGATGAAATAAAATCCTAGCAGGCAAGTTGCGAGAGCTACTGCGAAAAATCCCAAAGAGCCAGAAATTGTCTTTTTATGCTTAAAAACGTAGTAGGGTCTATATTCGAACTTTTTGCCAAAGTACTCTGCCGCCGGATCAGCGAAGGCTAGGATAAGGATGGGTACAAAAAAATATACATAAGCACCTTGATAGTACTGTATAAGGTAGCAAATGATCACGACAACTGGATACAGCGTGCTACCACTCGAAGACCGCTTTATCGCATTGACTGACTTCAGCAAGGAAAGCCTCTTGCTGATTGCTAATAGTATGAAAAACAAGACGCAAATACTTATGAGGTCTACAGGCTTCTTAAAGTAGATCGGAAAGAACATAACGATTACACCAGTCATAATATGCACAAACTTCCTTGTATAACCGACGTCAACTTTGAAATAATGATATGCCACTTCTGCAAATGCAAAGACCACAAGAAATACAGCAGAAAAAATAAGTATAGTGAGTATATCTATCTCTGGAAGACTCATAAAATTCTAAGTTCTAAATTTCTCTTCACATCTAAATATAATAAATAAGTCCTTTCTATTGTCCCTCAGGCTACCTGATGCTCTGCTCTAAGACAAATTGCATGTAGAAAAAACCCTTGTCTCGTTCTGACCAATTCTCCTGGTCTGGAATCCGTTCCAAGTGAGGCAAGACTGTAGACATTTCGCGGGGAACCATTAAGTTCCAATAAGCAAATCGACCTCCCTCTCGAGCACAATCGAAGAGATTCTTAGAAGTGGCCTCGAACACTTGAGGTGACATGTATTCGAAAATATTGGACAAATTGAACCTATCAAATTTCCCATGTCTTGCCGCAGCGTCTTGGGCATATCCATACTCTATTCTCAGTCTATCTAAGTTGCTTTTAACCTTTTCATAGTTTTCAGTCCTCGCATAGTAGGGGATGTCATCGGCGAAGTTACCTCTCAGACAGTACTGTAGAATAGGATTTTTCTGGGAGTAGATAGAGGCAAGATGTTCTCCGGCCTTCTTGAGTATAGTTGTGCTCACATGCACTTGGACGTGTTTCAAAAATGCCCGGTCTCTACCAAAGAGTCCCATAACTTGCTTATTAAAGAAGATCCTAAAGAGCCAGCGCCAGCGCCAGGTATTCCATTCTTGATCGTAGAAGATTCGTTGCTCAGCTTTCGACTTTGGTTTAAACAATTGATCAACTTTCTTGCGCCCGTGAATCAATGGTAAAATCCTCTTGGCAAATGTTTTCAGATACTTCTCGAACTTTCCTCCAAGTACGATTCCTCCTTCAATAACCTCAGAATTACCATTCCAATATGCAGCAGCTTCACCGCTCAGCTTGCCGCTTATACTCTTATACATCTCGATTCTGTCCTCGCCTTCTTCGAAGCCAATAAAAGATAGGTAATCCTTGTGTTCAAAGTGAAGAATCGCCAACTTTTTTAGTTCTGTGAGGTAAAGTTGCGCCCTATTAAGATCGATGGCCACCACCAGTTCAGGAGCCTGGGCGGCAAGGGCAAAGGCATTGTCACCGGCCGAAGCGATAGAAAGAACCTTATGGTGCTTTTGAATTCCAAGCCCCTCGATTAGGAGGCTTGGGTCTTCCCAAACGTTGGCATATCTGATAATGCTATGGTCTACGTCCTCAAGATGTTTATCCTTCCCCATTGTCGATTTGTTTTACCACCCCTGATGATCCGTCCATTTCTACCAAGTCCCCAGTTTCCAATCGTGAAAGCAAGCCGCTTATCGCCACAATGCAAGGGATACCTAACTCCCTAGCCACAATGGCAGAATGGCTTAACAAACTACCACGCTCCACTAGTATACCAGCTGCAGTCGGAAAAAGCGAGACCCAACCTGGATCAGTGCTGCTAGTGACCATTATCCTTCCCTGCAGGTCGTCGATTTGGTCTGGTGAATGAACTACACATACTTCTGCTCGAACTACTCCTGGGCAGCAAGCAAGTCCTGTGATATCACCTTCGTTAGCAACCAAGGCTTCTCGAAAATCATTAAAATCCAGGCCCTCATTGACGGCGCCATAAGTGACTACACGTTCAGGCACAAAGTCATCCTCCTTGTACCTTGCATATTCTTCTTTCCGAATCTTGATCAATCTCTTCAAATCTGTCGCAATAGAGGTTCCCTTGATGTAGTCGAAAATTTCCTCCTTGCTTAGATAAAAGATGTCTCGGTCATTTTCAATGATTCCCTTCTCGTGGAATTGAAGGCCCATTGCAGAGAAAATTTCTCTCACTATTCCAAATCCCCTGGTTCTTTCGAATCGTAGGTTTTCCCTATTGCTCACGAGTTCACGTGTCTTCCTCATGAAATATTTAAAAATTCTCCGTTTAAAGAACTTCCCCTTCAGATCTTTCTTCACCACGGCCTGGGCCTCATTGCGCAAGTCTTCGCTTCTTGACGCACCAAGGGCATCCATAGCTTTGGGATTGTTCAAGTAGGACTGGATGATCTTAATGTACTTTTCTGGAGCCTGCTTGTATGAAATCGTTTCCAGCTTTAACTCGCCAAGGCATCGTTCACCAAATTTGCGCAGGTAGACCATGATCTTCCCGTGAATTTCACTGCCTTGAATGGCTTCCCACACAGCCTTAGGGTCTCCCTGGAAGAGCTCACTTAAAGGTCTGGACTTCGAAATCTCATCGGCAATAAGAAGACTCTGAATCATCGGCTGAGTCGATATAATGTCATTGCTAGAAGCAAGTAAGTCATTGTGAATATGCGGATTGTCACTTCCGATCCACTTTTTGATTAAGTTCTGGAATACCCCAAAGTAGATCATAGCGAAGAAGTCATTCACCAAGGGCGGGTTCCACTGTTCAGTCAAAATCTTTTCGAAGGTATTGTAGTGCCGCATTAGTTGTTCGGGAGTACAAGCTTCAAAGTCAATCTCTAAGTACTTGTTCACTGTCTGATCAAGGAAGGCGAGGAAGTTATCGCGGTCGCGAGGTAACCTTCTGAAAGTTCTGACCATCTTCCAAGCCGTCTTCGCTATCATCCACCTAGCCCTAGATTTGCTAACCATGTATTCCTCCTCGAGCTCAAATTTTTCTTTCACACCCATCATGGATTCCATGAAGTCGGCATTCAATTTATAGCCAGGAAGTAGGGCCAAGGCTCTGTACCAAGAGCGTAGGTTGTAGTAGACTCTACCCCTTAGTAAACCAAGCATGTTCTCATATACATCGGCGTTCTTCTTTAAGACATCTGCTTCTATTCCGAGCAAGGAACTGAACTGCTCATAGACTACCCTGTACATTTCCCTAATAAAGGAGAAGGTCAATGGAGTAGTGACTCCGGGATAGGACTCAATGATATTGCTATTGTCCCAGATAATCCTTGATCCCTCTTTCTTCGCTATGTTGGTAATGGGCCTAGATTGCAAGATGTAGACTTTGTCGTTTTCGATTGCCCACTCTACATCTTGTGGGAAATCATATAGTTCATTTAGTGAGGTCAATGATGCGATCAGTTCAGTAAGATGTTTTTCTGATAAGGATGAAACACTCTTCTCTTCTGCACCGACCTCCACATAGGTGCTTCCACCGTTATCTGTATCTAGGACCATCTTTTGCTCCTTGTCGACAATTCTACGAGAGTTGACGCTACCATGAACAATCTTATAGTCATCGGCATTCAAGGCTCCTGATACCAGTCCTTCACCAACTCCATATACAGCGGAGATTAGCATCTCTCCTTCTTTCTGTGTCACAGGGTGGAGGCCAAACATTACTCCGGAGACATCAGCGTGGATCATTTTCTGCACCACAACGGCCATCTTAATATCGCCCGTGATCCCATTCTGCTTCTTGTAAAACTTGATGCGGTCTGAATTTACAGAGGCATGCACCTCTTTTACCTTGTCAAAAATATCTGCTGGCTTCACGAAAAGAAAGGTATCAAATTGTCCTGCAAAGCTATGTTTAACCCCATCCTCACCCATGGCGGAAGATCTAACACTGAAGAACCCTGTTTGCTCCGCAAAGAAGTCAGAAATAAGGTCCTTATGTTGGTCAATAGACTCGTGGTAGTCAGCCGGAATAACGCGGAACCAAGGTACTGCATACCCAGCCTCCGACAAATTGATCAATTGCTCAGCCTTGCCGCCAAGAAGGTGGCCATCTAAGAGTAGGTATTGCTTCATGAGAGAAAATTAATAATACCTGGAATTCCACCGAGACTTCCATACATTAACAATGTCCACACAGCAGACATGAGCTCTAGGCGCTTGGAAAGGGCCTTTGTTGGATTTCTATGATACTGTATTCCTAGAAGTAGGCACACTAACAATATGAAGCCCAAAACTGGATAGGATAACCATGATAGACTTGCATAATAGCAGGCCCCTGCTGCAATAATTGCTGTGATGCAAAGCATCAACATCCAAAGACGAACACCTTTTCGATGACCCAGCAAACCTGAGTAAGTCACAACTCCTTCTTTCTCTAATTCAGGGGCTTTCAACTTTCTCCCTACTTCAAGCACAATTCCATTAAAGTAGGATACTGCAAAGAAAAATAGAAGGCCTAGGTGGGGGGAATCTCCATCTAGGAACCAATCCAACCCACTGGCATAGATATCCACCAAGGGTATGATCAACATATGTGATCCAGCGTAGGCCCACATGTGGTCATTTAACCAATCATGGGCAAAAAACTCCACCGTCATCAGCGCTAAGTAGATCATTACAATAAGGTAGATCATAAACATGGATGGATGAACCAACAAGATGGCCAAGACTTGTACTGCAAGAACCACAAAGCCCAAAATTTTTAGTTCTGAAAAGCTAATCAGCCCTCGTGGCACCGGCAGCTCTTGTCTGTACTTCCGATCTGTGTCCGCATCCTTAAACTCATCCAGTATCCTCACTAAGAAGAAGAGGCAAAAGGTGGTAAGAAAGCCTATTAGCAGGTCCTCGGTTTTAATAAAACCTTCCACTCCTCGGCATATTCTACTATACGAAATAGCAGAAAAAGTAAACATTAAGATCAAGGGTCCATGACCAAGAAAGGGAAACCTCTCCTTTTGATAAATCAAAAATCTTCGCCAGAATGGTAGCTTGTTCTGCGTAATCGTTTTTTCACTTTGAGTGCTCATACTTCCTACTTTCTTCCTAACTTTTGGTGGGCAGAAACAAAGTGACCTGAGGCAATGGCTGCACAGATACTGAGTTCTCCTGCAAGCGCTAAGGCACAACAGATCTCGGCAAATTTCTTTGCATTTCCCGCACCATAGCAATCCATTATTTCAAGGCACTCTCTCTGCGAGGGCAGGGAAGTCCCCCCTCCTACCGTTCCGACGATGAGATTAGGCATAGTAAGACTTGCATAAAGGTCACCCTTCTCCGTCACCTCCATGCGATTCACAGCAACGGTAACTTCCGAGATACATGCTACATCTTGTCCAGTAGCAATGAATAAGGCTGTCAGGCCATTAGCAATGTGTCCCTGGGCGCCAATGGATCCTAGTTGGATCAAGCTAACAGTGGAGGTCTTCCAGTAGTCAGCCATGCACTGAGGTGTGGACCTAAGAATCTTCTCAACTACTGTCTTTTTTACTTCGACTTCAGCAACCACTTTTTTACCTCTAACATTCTGAAAAGATTGGTAGTTGGACTTCTTGTCTCCTGAAAGGTTGCTTTCGACGTACCACTTAATGGGCTTAACCGGGGACTGCTGTAAAATGTAGTTGCAGATCTCCGACGTGCAGAAGGTTACCATATTTTGACCTGCTGCATCGCCTGTCGTAAATTCGAAGATTAGGTTGACCTGGTTTCCTTCTATGTTTGTCTTTAGATTCTTCAGTTTTGCGTAATTGCTACATTGTCCAGTGATTTCTTCGAATTTCTCATATTGCATGACTATCCAAGCAAGAAACTGGCCCAGCTGAATAATACTTTCGAATCGAAAAATGGGACTTCTCTGAACGGACTCTGTAATGCAAATGGAGCGAATTCCTCCAGACCTGCTTGCTGCCTTACATCCCCTATTGTAACTTGCTACTAGAGCACCCTCTGTTGTAGCTAGTGGGCAAAAAAACTGACCTGCAGCTGCAGTTCCGTTCACAAGCAATGGACCAGCAATGCCGGTCGGAATCTTAGAAAAGCCAATAAAATTTTCAATGTTTCCCTTGAGTTGTCCTAGGTCATCAATTCCACCATTGTCTGAAATGACGCTAAGATCCTGGCCACTTCGTTCCTTCAAAAATTCCAGCCTGAGCTCTTGCCCTGATTTACCGTGATGATCTCGTGTATAAATGGACTCTAAGTCATGCTCCTCTTGCTGTTGCTTGATGATCCTTTGGATTCTTTTCTCATCCTTAATTTCTTCCATAAGGATCTTAAGGTTTCGGAAATCTGTACTCATATAGCTGTTTTTGGCTTAAGTTTTAGTAGGTATTAACTTAACAATGACCAAGGAGATTGTCGGAGATGAGTAACAATATAGCTATTTTTTACGTCCTATTATTGTGTCTGGCTTTCGAAAACATATCTTAGAAGCTATTAATCTCAATAGAAAGAGACGTACTTATTATGCTAAGGTTACAGATGGCCAGACGAAGAAATTGTCCAATTGGTTAATTTTTCTTGAACGATTCGTAATTCCAATCGCTTTCTACTTTGACCTTCGGGCAAGACGTTTCAATCAACAAGGAATCGGAATTGTCAGGGATGACTTTTTAGCAATGGATGTTGTCGATGAAAAAACACCAGCTCTGTATAAAAATGAAATGACGGCTGAAGTGATCGAAGAAATCAGGAGCTTAATCAAGCTTTATGCAAGAGAAGTTTCACGGCTTAGAGAACTTACAGATATTAACGACCTAACCTTCGACTTCTACAAAAAGATCACAGACTTTGAGTCCGGGAAGAGGGTCCACCTAGCCATGCTGAAGCACTTGGTAGAATCGATCTGGTATATTTCTAAGAATGGAATCACTTACGCGGAACAATCCCAAGGAAGGACCACTAAGCTAAGTAGGCAACTGCTGAAATTACACTTTATTGGGCTAAGTTCTACCTTATTTCTGGATAAAGCCGCCAACAGACACCATAGAAATGGAGTTGGAATCATCGTCAACGATCTTCCAGAAATCAAACCAACCGAGGTTTAAGAATGTGTAAGCATTTAGAAAACTCTGCTGCACAATCAAGCAGCTTTTACTTACTTTGCAAGCTTGATGAAAAACAAGTCGATTTTTTTATATTTCGCAATTATTTGGTTCCTACTATTCCTGTTTCAAGGCTGGTGGACGCCACCGCACATCGACGAAGTCTACTACTGGAGATTTAGTCAATCCCTAGATTGGGGATACTTCGACCACCCTCCGATGGTAGCATTAATGATCTACCTTTCAGATTTGTTCTTGGATGGCAATCTTGCGATTAGAGGGGTGACGACATTAATGACCCTGGCGTCCATTTACATCCTCTGGAAGACGATAGATAGGCCTGAAAAAACAGCTTCCTTTTGTTTGCTCATTTTTGGCTTGCCACTTCTTCACCTTTATGGCTTCATTACTACTCCTGATGTACCCCTCCTATTCTTTGGAGTTGCTTTCTTTTGGGTCTATAAGCGAATTCTGAAGAACAATAGATGGCCAGACTTTTTGATCTGGGGTTTTGTGATGGGGCTGCTTCTATACAGCAAGTACCATGGAGCTCTCTTGATCATAATTACCTTAATATCCAATCCGAGACTACTCTTGAATCCATGGACCTATCTTGCTGGTGGCCTAGGTTTACTCATTTGGGCGCCGCATATTTTATGGCAATATGAGCACAACTGGATGACTTTTCGCTACCACCTAAGCGAAAGAGCTGGGGACTTTAAATGGTTCTTCCCTCTAGAATACATTGGTAACTTGATCTTAATTTTCAATCCCTTCTTTATTGTGTTTTTTTATCGAACAATTAGAGCTAAATGGGCGGATGCATTTGAACGAACCTTGTACTTTGTACTACTTGGGTTTATAGGATTCTTTGCCCTTCAATCCTTCCGAGATCATGTACAGCCCCAGTGGTTGGTACTTACTTACATTCCATTTGTCATTTTGTGGATCAATGGAGCGAGTGAAAATCAAGAACGTTGGTTACGGAAGTTATCTCTTTTTTCGCTACCTCTAATCATAGGGCTTCACGTACTATTGACTTTCGACCTACTTCCTGCAGATGGAGGAATTTGGCGAAAAGAGGTCTTTGTCGCGAAAATAGAGGCAAAAGCTGGAGATCGGCCAGTTGTCTTCTTTGACTCCTACCAAGACCCTTCGATCTACGAGTGGTAC
>CAZMYK010000069.1:0-11449 GCA_964570435.1 uncultured Saprospiraceae bacterium
TCCTGAGATCTTTCAGAGAATTGTGGATGAAGGACATGCAGTAGGAAATCATAGCTTTAATCACCTATCCGGTTGGGCGACGGACAATATTTCTTACTTCCATAACATCCGATATTGTGCTTCGCTTGTCAATTCCAAGTACTTCAGACCTCCTTATGGCAGAATTAGGCCCACGCAAGCCCAATTTCTACAACGCCATTATAAGATCATCATGTGGGACGTCCTAAGTGGAGACTTTGATAAGACTATTTCCAAAGAACAATGCTATAAGAATGTAATGAATCATGCCAAAGAAGGCAGCATTGTAGTCTTTCATGATAATGTGAAGGCCATGGACAAATTGGAATATGCCTTACCGAGGGTGCTTGAGTCTTATGCTGAAATGGGTTATTCGTTTGAAAAGATAAATCTCTAGGTAGAAATTACCATTTGGTCTTATGTGCTATTTGACATTAAGAAGTCAAGGTACCAGTCTTTACTATTTTATGAATTTATTTAATCACGGAATTGCTATAGGTCTAGTCGAAGAGGGCTTACATCTAATTTTTCGGCCTGCAATGAAGGAGGTAAATTTTAGAAAAGTCGGAGTGGGTTCATCTAAGGAAGTTATTCTACTTCACGACCAATCTGAAATTTTAACACGTGAAAGTTGGTAGGAAGGTTAAACCTTAATCTGTTGCTGTCCTATATCTCGTTGCAAACGGGCTACTTTGCTAAGTCTAACTTCAGAGCCTCCGTGCCACTGCTCGAAAGTGCTAGTGAATAAAGGCATTATTAATTCACTGGATCTGGACGACCTCTGTTAAGTTCTGATATACAGCAATTTAGATAGCACCCCCAAAAGCCATTCTAATATTTTTGATAATTTTTCGCTTCGATAATTCTACGGACAATGAGGGGCACTAAGCACTACTTAAATTGTTCTTTGACAGCATTAGGTTTACTATCGTAGATTGTTAATAAGTTAAACCTCTTTTAATGTCAAAAATTACTCGTTTTACAAGAAATTTTTCAACGATTAATGTGCCCACAATTTTGATGTTTTTAATGCTTCTGGCTACACAATTAGTTGTAGCACAGTCGATTACTTCATTTACCTTAATAAATGCCACAAACGAAAGTGACATCAGTGCTATCAGCAATGGTCAGTCTTTTGTTCTGGCTAGTCTACCTTCTTCCCAATTGAACATTAGAGCCAACACCACCGGTGCAATTGGAAGTGTTGTTTTCAAGCTTAATGGGAAAAAGAATCAGACTGAAAATGTTTCCCCTTATGCTCTTTTTGGGGATATCAACGGAAACTACAGGCCATGGACTCCTAACATTGCCACCTATGTGGTGGAAGCGACTGCCTTCTCACAGCAGCAAGGAAAAGGAAGTGTTTTGGATTCCAAGACCATTACTTTGAACTTTGTAGAAGAGGTGGAGCCTGAAACTAGTCCCTTGGCTCCTTCTAACCTTCAAGGGAGCTCTACCGCACCGAATGTGGTGGATCTGACATGGAACGATAATTCAGATAATGAAACACAATTCATCCTGGAATATAAAGAGAGTATGTATACGAATAGCCAGTGGTCGGTATTGGCCTTACTGCCGGCCAACACTACACAATATGCCCACACAGGATTGCAAGATAATGAGTTCAATTACTATAGGGTCAAAGCTGGAAATGATGTGGGCGTATCCGATTACTCAGCAGAGATTGAGGTCACCAATTTTCCTTCTCCACCTAGTAATTTTCTAATTTCGGATGTTACCGAAACTTCATTTAATCTTGAATGGACAGAAGCACCTTACGGAAACGACTACCTGATTCAAACTGCAAGTTCACCCTCTGGCCCATGGGATTTCTTTGATGCACTTTATTTTGGCTACACAGAATTCGTGTACTCAGGTCTAGAACCTGGTACTACCTATTATTTGAGAATGAGGACCAACTTCCAAGGCTCTTCTTCTAATTGGTCACAGGTATTTTCAGTTACTACCTTGTCGGATATTGTGGAACCTGAGGGTCCTAAGGTTACTGGATTTTTTATGGTGAACGCAGATACTGACCAGGATATAGGACCGATCGCGGAAGGTGATACATTTAACTTGTTTTCGATCGGAACGCAGAATCTTAATATAAGAGCAGAAATAGATGGTGGTGAAGAGAGTGTTATTTTCGGTTACAATGGTAATCCTAACTTTTCATTGGAAAACCTACCAGTGTATGCAATAGGTGGAAATACCGGCAGTGACTATAAGGCATGGATACCAGAGCTTGGAAGCAATTCTGTCACTGCGACAGCCTATACTGAAAATAAAGGACAAGGGATGGCGGGGCCTTCTTCTACCATCAATTTTGCTGTGATAGATGAAGATGATTCTGATCCAATAGATCCAGGCACAGGAGTGGACCTCGGTGTCAGTGGAGAATTGAAAAAATGGCACAAGGTCAGTGTGACCTTTGAAGGTCCTGAACTGACAGAAAGAGGAGGAGAGAATCCATTCAAGGACTATAGATTGAATGTTACATTTTCGAATTCTTCGTCGACCTATGTTGTACCTGGATACTATGCAGCTGATGGCCTAGCTGAGGACTCTGGGGCTTCTTCGGGGAAGATTTGGAAGGTGCATTTTGCTCCCGATGCAGTAGGAACCTGGGATTATTCAGTCTCATTCAGGAAGGGAACGGATGTCGCTCTTTCACAAGATGCATCTGCGGGTAGTCCAACGTCCTTCGATGGAGCAAGCGGATCATTTATCATAGCAGACTCAGACAAAACTGGACGAGACTTCAGAGGCCAGGGGAGATTATCATATGTTGGAGAACACTACCTGCAATTTGAAGATTCTGGCAACTTTTTTATTAAGGCTGGCGCAGATGCACCAGAGAACACCTTTGCTTATGATGACTTCGATGCAACTCCGAATCGAAGCAATAGGAGGAAGTCTTGGCAGTTGCACGCTTCAGACTACTCCAATTCCGATGCCGGTGCCTTTACATGGGGAGCAAATCTAGGAGATGGCAACGGTTCTAAGGGGCGAGAAATGCTGGGAATGTTGAGCTACCTTTCTGGCGAGGGAATGAATGTTTTTTCCTTCCTCACTTTTAGCCTGAATGGAGATGATGGGAATGTCTACCCGCACGCCCAGAAAACTTCTGGAGCAACCGATTGGAGTGATGTCGAACACACTCGCTTTGATGTTTCTAAGATGGCACAATGGGAAAAAATCATGGAATATGCCGATAAGAAGGGCATCTTCTTGCACTTTAAGACGCAGGAAACAGAGAATGACCAAAGGATGGATGGTGGTCAATTGGGTGTAGAACGTAAACTGTACTACCGAGAATTGATCGCAAGATTTGGACACCACCTTGCGCTTAACTGGAACCTAGGTGAGGAAAATGATATTTGGCAAGAACTGAATGATCCGACGGGGAGTCTTGTGAAGTCATATGCGCAATACATCAAAGATGTCGATCCTTATGACCACCATGTTGTAATCCACACTTATCCCGGACAGCAAGATGAAGTTTATGATGAACTTATAGGAAGTCAATCAGTTCTGACGGGCCCTTCTGTACAAGCAGGAATCAACAACATCCATAATAATGTTCGGCAGTGGGTTCAAGAGTCAAGAGCCACTGGCAGAAAATGGGTAGTTTCCAATGACGAACAAGGTGGGGCAAACATAGGTGTAAGCGTCGATGCTTCCTACCCTGACAATCAGCTGCCATCTAATAGGAATGAGTCTGATAATCGTCAGAATGTCAGGCACAGGGTTCTTTGGGGAACGTTGATGGCTGGGGGAGCTGGAGTAGAGTATTACTACGGTTATCAGACAGGTTGTAGTGATCTAGATTGTCAAGATCATAGAACAAGACAGACCAAGTGGGATGATGCCAGACATGCGCTGAAATTTTTCGATGACCACCTTCAAGCCTATCTTACCGATATGGAGAGTAACGACGGTCTGACTTCAAGCAACTCAGACTTTGTATTTGCAAAGGCCAACGAAGTTTATGCGATCTACCTTCCTAATGGAGGTAGTACTAACATCAACTTAGGTAGTAATTCGAACCAATACACCATTAAGTGGTACAATCCAAGGTCTGGTGGAAACCTGCAAAATGGCTCTAAGTTAGGTGTTGCAGCAAGTACAAGTGCCAATATCGGAAATCCGCCTAGTGCAGTTGGTGAAGATTGGGTGGCCTTACTGACTATCTCAGCGAACGCAGGCAAAAGTGATGAACAAGCCCTAGAAATTAGTACTAGAAGCTTTACAGAAGATGTTAAGATATTTCCAAATCCTGCGCTAGAACAAATTACTGTTTCGGTAGATTCGGGCAGCAGCGATGAGGTTTTTAGTCTGCTAATCTTTGATGTCAATGGAAGGCAGATTGAGGAGAAAAAAATTACTTCCGGTGCAACAAAAGTAAATATTGAAGAACTCACTCCCGGCAATTATTTTGTCATGGTAAGGGGAGATAGAGTTCTGTATCAACAAAAGTTAATCGTAATTAAATAGTGAGATTCTTAGAGGAGCTTCATGTATTGGCAGAGTACATGGGCTCCTCTTTTTAGGTTTCTAAGAGGATTTTTGTTTTATGCTTCTTGCCGGTCAACTTGATGAAGCCGATGACGGCTAAGGCCATGCCAGAGCAAAATAAGAAGCCTATAAAAATTGGAAGCACGCTAGTCTCCACATAGCGGCCAATGAAGGTACTGATAGGAACGGCCATCAAGGTTGAGATTAGTCCAGTAATAGCGGCTGCAATTCCAGCGATGTGACCGACAGGCTCCATTGATAAGGCCCTCACATTTCCGAATAGAAATCCTAGGGCAAAAAATTGCACAGCAAAAAAGGCCAAAAGGATATAGATGGATGGATTTTGGGAATTTGCAAAGATCAATATGTAGGCCAATGAGCTGAAGAAGTACATTAGAACCGCAGTATTGACCAACTTACGCATACCATATTTTAAGACTAAGGTGGCGTTCGAAAAAATGGAAACGGCCAATACTGCCGCAAGACTAGCAAAAATATAAGGGAAGGCTTCTTTGAGTCCATATTGCTCTTCAAAAACCTGTTGAGAATTGCTAAGATAGACCAAGAATGAGCCAAGTATGAAACCTGCTACAAAGGTATACCCCATAGTTACTTTCTGCTTTAAGACCTCCTTGAATCCATTGGTAAAGACCTCTAACTTAACAGGGATACGGTGTTCGTCTGCGAGGGTCTCAGGTTGTCGCTTCCAAAACCAAAACATGACTAGAATTCCTGTAATAATCTGAGTCAAGAATATTGCCCTCCAGCCAAAGGCGTCTAAGGTCCATTTTCCTAGAGCAGGTGCAATGATAGGAACAAGGAGGAAGACAACGCTAACGAAGGACATAATTCGAGCCATATAGTCACCACTATATTTATCTCTCACAATCGCAATAGCAATGGTTCTAGGTGCTGAAAGGCCAATACCTTGGAGGATCCTCCCTGCAACCATTACCGTTAGGGAATTAGCATAAATGCAAATGAAGCTAGATATCACGAAGATAATGAAGCCTATATACACAACTGGTTTTCGGCCAATGGAATCCGAAAAAGGACCGAAAACCATAGGACCTACACCAAGGCCCAAAAAAATCATTGTGATTAATAGTTGGTTATCTGCGATGTTCGTACCACCCATCTCCTTACCGATCACATCCAATGCTGGAAGTAAGGCGTCAATTGCCAAAGCTACCATGGACATTAGCGAAGCCATCAGTGCGATAAACTCGAAGTCCCTTAGTGGTGCTTTTTCTTTCACGCCGCTAAGCTAAGCTAATCCTTTCAAGTAGCTACACGCGAAGAAGGCTTATTAATTAGAATTATTCAGGATTAAGGGTGACCTTATTGTCCATCAGTATCTTACCTATCGCCAAAGTTGAGGAGGTGATGATTTGATGCATATTCCCAATGTCTAAGAGGTTGACTTCGTCGCTTTCCTTGTGATAGTGATCATAGTTTACGAAATCAAAGGTTGAGATAGTATGACTAGGAATTTGATATTCGGCATAGAAGGGGAAATTGTCTGATCTTGAAAAAAGCTGGTACCTGATCTCAGCAGGTAGGAATTTCACAAACTCAAAGCCCATAGCATTATTCATTTCAGCTGCTAGGGTTGACTTCTTGTAACCGGTAATGTAGACCTGATTTGCCCCGCTCGTTAGCGTCTTTCCAATCATTTCGAAGTTGAAAACATGGGTAACGTTGACCTCCCTGTTTTTTAGTTTGGCTGCAAGATGCTTGGATCCTTCTAATCCTGTTTCTTCGGCTGAAAATAGTGCAACAATTATGTTGCTCCCTAGATCAAATTTTGATAGTGCCTTTGCAACCTGCAAGACGGCAGTAGATCCGCTAGCGTTATCATTGGCTCCATTGAAAATTGAATCTTGACCAGTTGATTTTCCAATGTGGTCCAGATGGGCGCAAACTACTACATGATCGTCACTACTTTTGTTACCCTTGATCAAGCCAACAATATTGTAAGTATCCTTCCCTTGGGTACGGAAGCTATCTTGGTATGAATTGGGGAAAAAAGATTGAATCTCATTGTCTATCAGAAATTTCTCAGCAAAAGCTGCAGCCAGGCGGTAGCCTTCAGAGCCAGGCTTCCTACCTTCATATTCATCCGAAGCAAGGATGGAAATAATGTTCTTCGTTACCTCTTCTTGCTGTAGTCCTTGAATCGCTTCAAGCGAAAACTCAAGAGGAGCAGGTTCACTCTTAGGGGTTTTACTACTTGACGAGCAAGAACACAGGACTAAGAGGAAAAACAGGGAAAGCAATCTCATCGCGATTTTTTCTTCAATTTAGCTATAAAAAAATTGCTTGTGATGAGGGGCCTGATCTATCACTAGATTCAAGCTTCAGCAAGCGATGGCTTAATATGTTTGGGCTACCTTCCTAATTTTAGATGCTCGCCTTCCTCTTCTTCTTTAGTTCATTAAGTTCATCTCGATATTGAGCAGCTGAGATAAAGTCTAATTCTTTAGCAGCCTTCTTCATTTTCACTTCAGTAGCTACAATCAGATCACTAAGCTGGTCCTTGCTCATGTACTTTACAACTGGATCAGCGGCAATTGAAGATTCTGAAGGTTCGATATAGGCCTTTGATTTCCGACCCTTAATATCTAGAATTGACTTCTGAGCAAGGATGTCCTCTCTGGACTTAAAAATGGTTTGAGGTGTAATTCCATGCTCCTCATTGTAGGCAATCTGTTTGGCTCTTCGGCGATTGGTTTCATCAATGGTCTGTTGCATCGATCCCGTAACCTTGTCTGCATAGAAAATCACAAGACCATTTGCATTTCGGGCCGCGCGACCAGCTGTCTGAGTCAGAGATCTTTCATTCCTAAGAAAACCTTCCTTGTCAGCATCAATTATGGCAACCAAGGAAACCTCGGGAAGGTCTAGTCCTTCCCTAAGAAGGTTGACCCCAACCAAGACATCATACTCTCCAAGTCGGAGATCTCTTAGAATTTCGACCCTATCCATGGTGTCAATTTCTGAATGTATGTACCTGGTCTTTACTTCTAATTTTACGAGATACTTGGTCAGCTCTTCCGACATTCTTTTGGTTAGAGTGGTGACCAGAACACGCTCATCCTTCTCGATACGTTTACTAATTTCATCTAGGAGGTCATCGATCTGATTGATGGAAGGTCTTACTTCTATAGGAGGGTCAAGGAGTCCAGTTGGTCTTACCACTTGTTCTACAATAACACCCCCTGTGTGCTCTAGTTCATGGTCTCCCGGTGTTGCGCTAACGTATAATACTTGAGGGACAATTCGCTCGAATTCTTCGAAGGCTAGAGGCCTGTTGTCCATCGCTGAAGGTAGGCGGAAACCGTAATTTACAAGGTTTAGTTTTCTAGCTCGGTCACCTCCCCACATCCCCCTAACTTGAGGAATTGTGACATGGCTTTCATCAATCACCATCAGGAAGTCATCCGGAAAGTAGTCGAGCAGGCAGAAAGGCCTTGTACCAGGTTGCCTGCCATCGAAAAATCTCGAGTAGTTCTCGATACCATTGCAGTAACCTAGTTCTCTTATCATCTCCAGGTCAAAATTAACCCGCTCCTTTATTCTTTTGGCTTCTAGGTAGCGTCCTTCAGCTTCAAAGAACTTTTCATGCCTATGCAATTCATCCTCGATTGCCCTGATAATGTCTTTCAGTTTGTCCTTATTGGCAACATATAAGTTGGCTGGAAAAATGGCAGCGTCTGTAATGCTTTCGATTCGCTTTCCGGTTTCTAGCTCCAAGCGATCTATGGTTTCTATTTCGTCTCCAAAAAAGGTGATTCGATATCCATAGTCCAGGTAGGGGAGATTCACATCGACGGTATCTCCTTTTACCCTGAAGGTTCCTCTTTTAAACTCAATGTCACTACGAGAATAAAGACTGCCCACCAATTTATATAGAAATGAATTTCTAGAAATCACCTCGCCTTGCTTAATGCGAATGATGGAGCCCTCATAGTCCTCAGGGTTGCCCATACCATATATGCAAGAAACTGATGCAACGATGATTACATCCCGCCTTCCTGAAAGCAGGGAGGTAGTAGCTCGCAGTCTTAGTTTGTCAATTTGCTCATTAATCGAAAGGTCCTTCTCTATATAGGTATCTGAAACAGACATGTAGGCCTCCGGTTGGTAGTAGTCATAGTAGGATACAAAATACTCTACAGCATTATCGGGAAAGAACTCTGTGAATTCGCCATAAAGTTGGGCAGTTAGAGTCTTGTTGTGGGTCAGAACTAGGGTAGGTTTGTTGAGTTGTTGGATGACATTAGCTACCGTGAAGGTTTTACCCGAACCAGTCACACCAAGTAAGACTTGTGCTTCTTCATGGTCGTTAACTCCCTTCACAAGTTGTTTAATAGCTTCTGGTTGGTCACCTGTGGGTTCGTATTTTGATGTAAGGTTGAATGCCATGATACTTCTTTATAACAGTTAATGGGATAATCAGTCCAATTTCTGAAAAAATGTAAGATATAACGATACATTGGCTTGCACGTCATAGAAGGCTCATTTTTAATCTTCGACAGCCATCTTAACTTCATCGTAAGCGAAACCCTTATTCAACATGTAATTAATCACCTTTTGCTTTTTCTTGTATTGATT
This sequence comes from uncultured Saprospiraceae bacterium, assembly GCA_964570435.1. Lineage (GTDB taxonomy): Bacteria > Bacteroidota > Bacteroidia > Chitinophagales > Saprospiraceae > Portibacter. Next base: position 9,154 of record CAZMYK010000069.1, read on the forward strand.
AGCTTCCCTAACTACTTCCCATTTCTTGTACCACAAGGATCGAATCATTTCTTCATATTCTTCACCATCAATCTCTTCGAATCCCTTTTTCACACAGTAATCGGAAATACCTCTCTTCCTGAGCTCCATCAGAATACGCTTTTTTCCCCACTTGTTCTGCCTGAATTTACCAATCGTGAAGGCCCTTGCAAATCGTTCTTCATTGAGGAAGTCTTCTTCAATTAGTACTGCCATGATCTGTTCGAGTTCATCGCCGTAGATCTTGTCCTTGATCAGTTTAGTACGTACATCCTTATGGCATCTATCAGTGAAAAGACAGTACTTTCGCATCTTTTCCAACTTCACTTCGAATTCTGTTACCATATCCTCTACAATTTTTTCAGGTAATGATCGAATACATCAACGATGTCGTTTGCTGGATCATGCAGGAAGGCATTCCATCCAGCCTTCCTAGCAGCAGATATATTTTCTTCCCTATCGTCAATGAAGACTATTTCTGATCCTTGTAGACCAAGACCGTTTTGGACAAATTCATATATCTTAGGATCGGGCTTTGAAAGGCCAATGATGTGTGAGTAAAATACGGCATTGAAGAACTTAGTTTCGAAGTCAACCCTGCCATGTACCTTTGAAATGTGCCGGTACGCAGTCGTAAGGTGTAAGTCGTTAATGTTGCTTAATAAGAAGAGCTTATATTTCTGTGCTAAGTCTCCTAGGAAGTCCCACCGATGAGGTGGAAATTGATCTAGTAGTGAATTCCAGCAATTAATAATGTCAAGGGCTTGTAGGTTGCCCTTCATGTGATGCTGAAAGTTCCAGATAAAGGTCTCTGTATTGATAGACCCAGTTTCATAATCGTCCATTGCCTTCTGCAGGTCTTTTGGGAAGCCATCCCTTACCTCTTCCTGCAATAGTGCCGTAAAATTGTCTAAGAAGAGATCATAATTCAAGTCATAAAGGACATTACCAAAATCGAATATGATAGCCTTAATCATCTTATCCCAGCGATTTGATTTCTGCGATTAATTTATTGATTGAATCCTTGGCATCTCCAAAAAACATCGCCGAATTATCATTGAAAAATAGCGGATTTTGAATTCCGGCATAACCAGGACTCATACTCCGCTTCATGATGATAACGTTTTTCGCTTCCCATACGTTGAGCACGGGCATTCCATAAACCGGGCTTCCTGGATCATCTAGTGCAGAGGGGTTAACAACGTCATTGGCACCTACCACAATAACCACGTCAGTGGAGGGTAGCATAGCATTGGCTTCATCGAGGTCTTTCAATTTAGAATAAGGAACGTCAGCCTCCGCTAGCAGGACATTCATGTGACCAGGCATTCTTCCCGCTACAGGGTGGATAGCGTAGTTTACATCTACACCATTTTCCGACAATAGTTCATCTAATTCCTTGCAGACTTTCTGGGCCTGAGCAACAGCAAGACCGTAACCTGGGACAATAACTACTGAGCCTGAGTAATTTAACATCACTGCCGCATCGTAAGAGGAAACTTCCTTCGCCGTTTTTCCATCCAAGGAACTTGCCGTACTGCTGCTACCTCCACTTCCAAAGCCGCCGATGATTACATTCAAGAGGGAACGATTCATGGCCTTGCACATAAGAACAGTAAGGATCGTCCCAGAAGCTCCTACCAGGATTCCACCGATGATCATGATCTGGTTGCCATAAATAAAACCTGCAGTCGCAGCCGAAATACCCGTCAAAGAGTTCAGCAGGGAAATAACAACTGGCATGTCAGCACCACCAATGGGGGCTACGAAGGAAAAGCCGTAGACCAAACCAAGAATACTAAGTGCAATAAGGAGTCCAGAGGAAGGGTTTAGAACGTACATTACAGCAAGTACTATTGTAGCTAGCAGAAAAATCAAGTTGATGTAGGTATGACCGGGCAGAATTACATGCTTGTCTTTTACCTTGCCATCTAGCTTCAGGTAGGCTAGGATACTTCCCGTGAAGGAAACAGCGCCGACGACTAGGGTGAACACTGAAATGGCAAGGCCCAGCTTATTTTCTGAAGAAGCTTTTAGCATTTCAAGAATGGCAAGAAGAACTGCACATGCTCCACCAAGACCATTAAATATCGAAACGAGTTGAGGCATGGCGGTCATTTGCACTCGTTTAGCTGCAAGCCAGCCAATTATTGAACCAAGGGCAATCCCACCCCCTATCCAAACGTAGTTAATCAAGGCTGTCTCGGATTCCAAAGGATACACCAACGATACAACAATTGCCAGAATCATTGCCCCTCCTGCTAGTAGGTTGCCCTTT
>CAZMYK010000070.1:0-11398 GCA_964570435.1 uncultured Saprospiraceae bacterium
TACACAGATCCCCTAGGGCTGCTTCAAGCCCAGATAGGTTTAAGGCCCTAGGAGCCATATTGTGAGATATCCGACGCACCTCAACGCTTGCTTGATCTATTAAGTCTCGAACGCGGTCACTCTTGCTGCCCTTAGCCCACTTGCTGACCTGCTCATGCAGTCCCTCAAACTGCAATTTGATAGTCGTCAATAGTCCTCCTAGTGAATCATGCAGATCTGAGGCTATCCTCATCCGTTCTCTTTCTTGCCCATCAAGCATCGCCTCTGCCGCCATACTTCTCATTTTCTCATCATTCAGGCTTTTTTGGTACCTATTTCTTGACCAAAAGAAAAGGGTGCCAAGTAGGCCTAACCATAAGGCACATGCCAAGCCTATCCAAAGATACCTCCTTTCAGCCTGGGTGCGTATCAATTCCGTTTCGCTTAAGGCAAGAGCTCTCTCCTTTTCTGCAGTTTCATATTTGATTTCGAATTCAGCTATTTGAGTATTGAGCTTCAAGTTATCCACGGAGTCCTTGGTTTTTCTGAATCGCTGGTAGTAGCGTAAGGTCTCCGAGGTCTTTCCCAATTTTTCAGCAATATTATATCGGATGAGGTCAAAATTCAACTTGTCAATTGTGCGGCCTTTGGACATAATTATGGCATCATTTTCATTAAGTACCCTTTCCGCCTTTTCGTACTCTTTCAAGTCATAGTAGATGTAAGTCTTATTGACTAGTATTGAAGCTGCCTGTGCCTCTTCTCCGCGACTGGAATGCGATTGATGGACCTTGTCATAGTATTCCATTGCCTTGGAGAAATCACCACTCTCTTTTTCTAGAATTGCTAAATTGTTGTAGTAAATATCTAAAAAAGCAGGGTTTGCATCGGCTGGATAAAGGGAAATGCCCTTCAAGTAGAAATACCTAGCGCTATCAAGTTGATCATTATTTCTATAGTAAACCCCTAGGTTGCATATAATCCTTGCAGAATCCGCCCTTGTGTTTGAATAGGTAAGCGCTTCAAGATGATACTTTCGGGCGGCTTCATAGTCATACCTATCACTAAATAGCTTGGCAATACCCATCAAGGACCTAGTAGTCAGTGTATCATTTCCCATCGACTTAAAACAGTTGACCACCGTTTCCTTCATCTGGAAGGCCTTATCGTATTCTGATTTTAAGCCATATAGACTTGCGATTTCATCTAAGATCTTGAGCCTTGTAACAGTGTCCTGTTCAGCATAGACGCCTTCCAAGAAGGAGATAGCTTCATCATAGGCACTATTGCTTGTGAGCGAGTCAGAGACTTCGAAAAAAGTTTGACCAGAAAGAGAGGTCACAAAACATAGGAGGACAATAAATCGAGGCAGCATATTATAACAATATAATTAAACTCCAAGATAATGCAGGGAGATCCTATAAGCATCCCTGTAAACAGGTAGCCCTTTTATATTCAGTAACTCGTAAACTTACCTCCAGAAAGAGCGAACTTCCAATGCTATCTTAATCGATGACTAATTTGGAAATTGGCTATTTAGCTCCTAGTAGCATCTTAGTCTTCCCTATGGACGGCCTCGAGAGTAAATGCTGGCAGACATATTGCTAGGTATTCACACTCTTCCTCGAATGGATTAGAATATTGTACCCTAGTGTTCTTAGAAATGTGAATCGACTCTCCAGCCTTAAGTGTAATTTCATCTCCTCCAATAATAAATTGCTTCCTGCCTCTTATGATGAAGGTGTACTCGTCAAATTCCGGCGTTTGAAAGGGCTCCGACCATCCAGGCGGTGCCTTCATATGGGCAATGCTTAATTGCTGATTACTAGTACTCGCGAGCCCGTGGTGTTCATCTATGATCTTACCGTCATTGGTGGGCACTGTGAATGGTGACCTTTGAATCCTGTACATTTTATAGTGATTAATGAGATGAAAAATTACATTATATCAGTGTCTTTTGCAATTCAGTCATCCAAATCGACCATCCAGTCATCGAGACAAGCAGGGTCCTCTTTTTAGAGCTAATTTTGCTTTTATGAAGATTGTCATACATCTGCTACTAACTATTTTTCTGCTTGCCTGTGTTGATTCCAACGAGCCCGCATTAGTAAAGAAAGTAGAAATCAAGGTCGACTCATCAAAAATCGAAAATACAGAAATTGTAAGTCGGATGAGCAAAAGTTTCATCCATGGAATCTGGCAAAATTTAGATCACCAAGATATCGACCTGATTTTGCATCTTAACATGGTTGATGACCTTGTTCTGGGCGAATACTGCTCGAAGGCCAAGAATTTCTTTCTTGAAGACTGCTCCCTAGAAGATGAAGGAAGTTATTGCAGTATAAGAGGCCCTTTCAACCAATACAATACTGAAATAGATCTTGAATCCTGCATTACTGCTGAGGTTAGTGAGGCTTTCTTAAGAAAAAAAGATGACAAGCTTATTTTGATCCTAGACAAGCCAGCTGGAATGTATGGTGAAGATCACCTCATCCCTGATACTTGTACGTTCCAGAAAATTTCCAACGACCCATACCATTTCTAAATCACAATGACATGAAAAAGTTAGCATTTTTAGTACTTACGTTAACGTACACAACAATTAGTGCGCAAAATCACAATGAAAAATTAAGCATCGTAGAGGCCTCCTTTGAAAACATTGGCCCACTGTCTGGCATTCAACCTCCTTCCAATTCAATCAACTTTGATGCCTTAGATAAGGTCAAATCATTAAAAGATCTTAATAAGATCATTGCAGACACTCCCTTTTTATCAATCGTCTTAAGAAAAACCAATGACGATGATCTCAAGGATGAGGTAAATCATCCGAAACCTGAATCGCGTCTTATTTTAGGTGAAAGACTTCAACCCGAGAAAGCTTCTGAGGGGACTTGGGTCCTTCTTATGCAAAATGAAGATCAGCTCATTGTTTCAATACCAAGGGCAAAAGTAGAGAACCTAGAGAAACATTTCAATACTAAGGATTTCGTTGTGATCAATGAAAAAGGTAAATTGAAAACAATGATAGTTTCGGAAATCATCTTGCACCAGTAGAAGAAATGCTAACAAATATTAAGCCTGCATAATCAAATGAAAACCATAAAATCCATCATCGTTGACGACGAGGAACATGCCCAACGATCTTTGAAAAAACTATTGTCTTGGGTTGCAGAGGAAGTAGAAATTGTTTCGACATGCTCCTCTGGAACTGAAGGCCTTTTAGCTATCTTAGAACACAACCCAGACCTCGTCTTCCTTGACATTGACATGCCTCGAATGTCAGGTTTTGATATGCTTGCAAAGGTTAAGGAGAGAAACTTCCAAGTCGTCTTCGTCACTGCATACGATGAGCATGCGGTGAATGCATTTAAGGCAAGTGCGATAGACTATGTTTTGAAACCAGTAGATGAGGAACGCCTGCACAGCGCGATTGAAAAAGTAAAAAAAATGTTGAACTACGATACCCAACAAGAGAAATTAGAAGACCTGGTTGCACAACTCAGTAGATCAAACTACTCATTCGATAAGATTTCACTCCCCACATCTGATGGACTAGAATTCATCAAGGCAGAAAAAATCACTAGGTTGGAGTCAAGCGGAAACTACACTGAAGTCCATACATCCGAAGGCAGTAAGCTATTGATCAGTAAGACAATGAAGGAAATAGCTGCAAAACTCCCGCCGGAATTATTTATTAGACCCCATAATTCGCACATCATTAACCTTCAATATATTAAGAAGTACATCAGAGGAAATGGCGGTCAAATTATTCTAGAAGACAACTCCAATATCCCAGTCAGCCGAAGTAACAAGGAAATGATAAAAGATCTATCAAAATGAAATCAGCCTCGATTCTAACTTCTGTCTTCCTTCTTCTTCTCTTTACACACTGCCAGAGTCCTTCAAGTCAGCAAGTTGGGCAAGAAAAAGGGCACTTATTCAGTACAGAAAGAGAAGACTCTGCAAGTCAACTGCTTATGGAAGTCCCCTCTGATACTGAACAGCAGTTGCAGAGTTCAGTATCCAAGGACGAAATTACAGATGATCCCAAACTCTACATGGATCCCTTCGACCCTGACTTCATCACTGGGCGCTGGGGAGCAGAAGACTTCAATGGGACTTCCTTCGAAACCTGGTTCTACGTTGAAGATGGATTTGTTTCTGGGCAATATTGCGCCATAAATGCCGATGCATCTAGGATAGATTGTGGAACGCAAGATGAGGTCGATTTTTGTTATGTGAAGAGCCCCTACCTAGTAGGTTCGAAGAAGCTAGAACTAGAAATTGTTAGCTGTTACTCGCAAAAAAAGGGAAGGGCAAGTATTGAACCTTATGGCGATGGAGCAATACTATGGACCATTACAGAGGCTCCTGGAGAATATGGATTGGATTACTTTGCGCATGAAAGTGCAGTACTTAGAAAGCTACACTTTGATCCATGGGAAGACTAAGGCTTTAATCACGGCAAGAAAGCTACTTCCATTTCGATTGAGAAGAGACTATAATTCATACTTGCAAACAGAATTTCACACTACTATTCTTCCCTGATATTTTTGTATTATTACAAGAAAAGGGAAACGTATATGGCGAGTAACGAGCATCGAACCGAAGAACACATCGTTGAGAACAAGGAATTAGCTCTTTGGGAGTCCTTAGTCCCTGTTATCATTCTAATGGCCCTCTTAGCATACAACATATTTGCAAAGGATGGGGCATGGCTTGGCGACTACTCGAACCAATTTATCCTCTTGATCGGCGGCCTAGTGGCCTTGGTAGTTGGGCTCTTTAACAAGACAACCTTGACTACGATGCTTCGCGAAATAGTTGAGAATATCAAGAGTGTTGTGATTCCGATTTGCATTCTACTTTTGGTAGGTGCCTTGGCTGGAACTTGGCTTGTCAGTGGAATTATCCCGGCGATGGTGTATTACGGACTACAGGTCCTAAGCCCGTCAGTATTTCTCCCTGCTTCGGTGGTTATCGCAGCCATCATATCTATTGCTACTGGGAGTTCGTGGACAACATCTGCTACTGTAGGCATAGCGCTGATCGGTATTGGCACTGCCCTAGGCATCCCTACTGGAATGATTGCTGGAGCAGTTATTTCAGGGGCCTACTTTGGTGACAAAATGTCTCCACTTAGCGATACAACAAATCTTGCTCCTGCTATGGCTGGCACAGACTTGTTTACCCACATCAAGTACATGACTTATACAACAGTGCCCACAATAGTAATTGCCTTAGCAGCATTTACAATAATGAGCTTCAGTATTGACACTTCTGGAAGTGCTGATGTAAGTGGACTACTTAACACGATGGATGCCACATTTAACATAACACCCTGGCTTTTCTTAGTACCCTTACTGGTTATCGGAATGATCGTGTTGAAGACTAAGCCCCTAGTAGCCTTAGGTATTGGTGTTCTCTCAGCTGCAGTATTTGCATTTATTTTTCAACCTGAAGTCTTAGAAAAGCTTTCTACCTCCAAATTCAAGTCCATTTCTACTGCAGTTTTATCAGATACTGCCATTGTTACTGACAATGAAACGCTCAACGACTTATTTTCTGCGGGAGGAATCAAAGGAATGTTATGGACCATATACCTGATCCTTTGTGCGATGGTTTTCGGTGGAGTCATGGATGGGATCGGTGCACTGTCAAGAATCACAAAGTCTTTGCTTTCAGTCGCGAAATCCGTCTTTGGACTTTTCTTATCGACGGTTGCCAGTTGCTTGGGCTTAAATGTGATCGCTTCCGACCAATACTTAGCCCTGGTTATCCCAGGTAAGATGTTTAAGAATGCTTATGAAGACCGCGGACTTGCACCTGAGAATCTAAGTCGAACCTTAGAAGATTCTGGGACAGTTACTTCTGTTCTAATTCCTTGGAATACATGTGGAGCGTACCAGGCTGGAGTACTTGGAGTCAATGTTGGTGACTATTTTGTATATGCCATATTTAATTGGCTAAGCCCAATCACGACTCTGATTTTTGCTGGACTAGGGATTAAGATTAGAAAGGCTGTGGGGAAGTAGTTTTACTAGATACCACTAAATTGATGGACTACTAAAGCTTGCGAGTTTTAACAAGCCTTATCGATCTTATGATATGTTAGAATATTATGGAAAAAGTCACATTGGTGATATTCAGCAGACTTAGCCAGAGTTGTAATAACTCTACTATTTGCAAATTTCAAATAACATAATTTCATTCTAAAAGGGGCGTGACGAATGTAAAATAAGACCTTCAATTAAACAGATCAACTGCATTTTTTCCTTTAGAGGGCTTCGAGCCCTTTAAAGGAGCAACTGCGAGAGGTGAGAAAACTTAAAGCACTTAGCGCTACTTCTGAATATCCCTTATTGTTACTTTCAGCAAAAAGTAATGCCAACTTCTAAGCTCACAATAATGAACTATCCTTAACTACGTCTTATACATCTGCAATACCCATAAAACTCTGTGGGAGTATCACTAAAGGTAGGTTCTACAGTAATACTATCAGCATTCCTTGGATAGATATGCAAGCCGATTAGTTGGTATTTTTCATCAGAATTATTTGGGTTCGTCCATATTGAATCTGATGATACGAGCCAGATTTCTTGCCAATTTTTTCCATAAAATTCAGTTTGATCATTGATCAAATTCTTCGCCCCTCCAAATTTGGCATTCAGAATTTTTGATGATTCTTTATCCATCACCTTGCCGTTATTTGCATTCGTTCTACCTGGTAGGGACCTTATTAAATCAAATACCTCATCTGTATTCGGCAAGTGCCAACCAAGCGGACAAATAGAATCAACTCCTGTCCAATTATATAGGACTCCATATTTTTCGCAATTTACTAGACTATCGTTATAACAAGTTGCACTTAAATTTGGAAGTGACTTCCTTAGATTTTCAGCCATCAAGTCATATTCTCCCAATGCCAAAAATCTAAATTGCTTTTCTGGAGCGGACTGCTGATTTATATTACAAGAAGTAAGGAACAACAATGCCAAAAAGAAGGGTAACCACGATACTTGAGAGAACCTCATAAGGGAAATCATCTCTCTACAACCTCACCTTTGTTCCGATTTGCATCGAAAGTCTATGGTGGACATCATTGTTGGGACCGATTCCACTTTGAGAAAGATTGTGGTAGTAGGTAGGCTGTACATAGAAGGAAATCTTATCTGAGATCTTCTTACTTACACCCATTCCAGCACTTACAGTGACAAAGGTATTCTCGAGGAAGTCCTCTTGATCCCTGAAGAAACCTGGAAGGAATTTCTTACGATCAACGAAGGATTCTTCATTGTTTCTTGGTGATTGCCCAGCTATACTACTTGCAAGGGGCTTGAAATTGTTTTCCTCAATATCATAGGTAGCGAAGGCCACTGTTCCGACTGAAATACCGTTATTACCATAGACTCTCCAGCCCTTCTTCTTAAACAGATTGTATTTGATATTAACTGGAATTTCAATGATGTCAAATATGATTTCCTTAAGAAGAAACTCTTTGTAGCCAGAACTAGCATTGCTGACTCGCTCAGTGACCTGTCGTGGTCTGTAGTTTAGAGATGTAAATTCTACACCACCTTCTATCTCGTAATTGGCACTTTCCTTAGAAATTGATGCCCCAATCGTATAACCATCAGCCACGTTCGAATATGCCTCTATTGCCCCTTCCTCATTGTCTATAGATCTATTATCTGAATATGATCTGTCGTATGGGGTGTTGATCATATTTATTTGCGGAGAACCATAAACATTAAACCAATACTGACCATCCTTCAATTTAGAAAGAAGATTTAAATTAGAAATATTAAAGTCTCTATTTCTTGCTTCAAGGGGCTCTAAGTCCAAGGATGCAAGTGAAAATACCTGCCCACTTAGGTCCTCATCTTTATCAACATTAAGCCGAACCCTTGCTCTTTCAAAGTCAAGTACCTCTAAACTCTTATTTTTGATTCCTGCCACCAAGACCTCCGTTCTTTCTGTACCATCTTCCTTTTCCAAATTGATCAAGTGATCATCTGCAACTTGCACTTCATGTATCCTGGTCTCAAGTGGAAGCATTGCTAAGAAGACTGACCTTTCGAATTTTGAATTACTTTCTAAGACCTCGTCCTGTGAAACTCCAACTGCTCCATCATTCGATAAAATTACGATTTCAGAACTAGCTGCATCTGATGCGCTAACTATGATATCAGACACTTCCTGCTCAACTACCTCAGCAATTTCAGAAGCTGGCATTTCAGATTCTATCTTTTGCTTATTAATCCCTTCTGCAACTCCATGAGTTCGATATACATTTTCCTTAGTAAAATTATTAATCGGATAGAGTTGCATAATGGTAAGGATGAAAAGAATAAAAACCGCAGCTTCTATAAATTTCGTAATCACAATTCGTCTTCTTCTTCTTTCTAACTTTTCTAAGTGTTCGCTCAGTTTAGGCCACTGACTTTCAGACAGCGGTGCTTCGTACCCTCTAACTTTATCCTTGACATCGGTATCGAAATCAACATCACTGTCTAACAACTTTGAGAAATTCTCCCAATCGGACCCGTTATCTACGCTCGCTGCCGCAAGTTTTGCACCAATCAAGGCATCAAAGCCTGATGTAGTCTTATCTCGAATAAGATCGAAATCGGCTGGCACCTCTCCTGAATCAAAATTAGAAAGGGTCTCTCTAAGTTGGGAATCGAAGTTGATATCACCAATTCTTTCAGAGAAGATAGCCCACGCCTCGAGGGGTAGGTCTTCTTGATAAGATTCGACGTTTTCTCTTATACCATCATCGAATCCTGAGTCCTCCATACTTTGTTGGAAGACTTCCCAAGCTGCAGGCGTTTTCTCCTGAGAGTACGCTGCTAACTTTGATTTGATAATATCGTCGAAAGACTTATTCTCCATGAATCCTAGACTTAGCCGATAGAATTAATTTTAATTTAGTTCTGGCTTTAACTAAGTTGGATCTGGAGGTTGATTCAGTAATGGTCAATATTTTCGCAATCTCTTTGTGTGGGTAACCCTCTATCACATACAGGTTGAAAACCGTTCTGTAGGCAGGTGTAAGCAATTGCAAAGAATCAATAATTTCCTGGGCAGACATTGCACTAATAGCATCTGGCTCATTGGTAGATGCATCATAGACTGTGTCTAAATCCTCTGTCCTTCTTCTTGACATCTTTCTATAATAGTCAATAGATGTATTGACCATTATTCTTTTGATCCAAGAATTCAACGAAGTCCCCGGTTTGTACTTACTGATATTTTTGAAAACCTTGATGAAACCTTCATGCAATACATCTAGGGCATCTTCCCTATTGTTGGTGTATCGCATGCACAATGGCATCATGGTGCCGTAGAAATCTTCATACAACTTCTTCTGTGCCCACTTCTCGTTTCGCACACAAGCTTGTATCCAACTTTCTTCGCTATGTTGTAAATCTAATGTTACATCCATGATACTAAATTATGCATTTAGCTCCTAATTTCTTAATTAAAGTCTAGATCATAACGCTTTCTTAACGATACGTGCTGCTTACAAGTGAATTTCTCTTAACAAACTGTTAATAGTCGACAATTCCCCGATTCTTAGCTATTTAACACAAGAATGTGATCATATTAGAAGATTCTCTAAACTATAAACTTTAATCTATAAACTATATACCTTACTTTTGCACCTTCTATGTAGATAAGTATGGCAGCAGATAAGAACAACGAGAGCTCTAGAGATAGGGCAAATTCCAACGATAATATTATTTCCCTATCCGGGATGTATGAAGATTACTTTCTAGACTATGCATCCTACGTCATCCTAGAAAGAGCGATCCCCACCATCCTTGATGGTCTCAAACCCGTGCAAAGAAGGATACTCTATTCGATGAAGGAGAAGGACGATGGGAGGTATCACAAGGTGGCAAACCTAATCGGTCACACAATGCAATATCATCCGCATGGTGATGCGGCAATCGGCGATGCCTTGGTCAAATTAGGCCAGAAGGATTTAATGATAGATTGCCAAGGGAATTGGGGTGACGTCAGAACAGGAGATTCTGCAGCAGCGCCAAGGTACATTGAGGCAAGACTGACGAAGTTTGGACTTGAAGTAGCATTTAACGCACAGACTACTGAGTGGCAGTTAAGTTATGATGGCAGGAATAAAGAGCCAATTAACCTACCTGTGAAATTCCCCCTTCTACTTTCTCAAGGAGCGGACGGAATAGCAGTAGGCTTATCTACGAAGATACTCCCGCACAACTTTAACGAACTCATTAAGGCATCCATCAAGATCCTGCAAGGGAAAAAGGTGAAAATCTATCCGGATTTTGACACAGGTGGATCCATCGATGTTTCAGAATACAATGGTGGTAAAAGAGGTGGTAAGGTCAAGGTAAGGTCTAAGATCGAAATTGTCGACAAAAACTTCCTAGCCGTTAAGGAACTGCCCTACGCAACGACCACTTCTTCATTGATTGACAGCATTATTAAGGCAAATGACAAGGGGAAAATTAAAATTAAGAAGGTAGTCGACAACACCGCGAAAGAAGTAGAAGTCCTTATTGAATTAGCTTCGGGAGTATCTCCAGAAGTGACTATGGATGCCTTGTACGCATTTACCAACTGCGAAATTAGTATTTCCCCGAACGCTTGCGTGATCATTGACAATAAACCCCACTTTCTGACTGTCGAAGAAATACTTGAAACTTCAACCTTGAATACCAAGGACCTTCTTCGTCAAGAATTGGCCATTCGGAAGGCAGAACTAGAAGAAAAGTGGCACTTTGCTAGTTTAGAGAAAATATTTATTGAAAACAGGATCTATAGAGATATTGAAGAATGTGAAACATGGGAAGAAGTCATTGCGGCGATAGACAAGGGGCTTAAGAAATACATTGTTACACCTAGTATGACTGAGGCAGATCCTGCAGGAAAAGTCAGACTGGCAAGAGACATCACGGAAGAAGACATCCTTAGACTAACAGAAATCAAGATCAAGAGAATTTCAAAGTTTAACTCTTTCAAAGCTGACGAATTAATAGCCAACATTAATGTAGAGCTAGACGAAGTCAAGCACCACCTTTCCAATCTCACAGACTACGCAATAGCCTACTTCGAAAGACTTCTCAAGAAGTACGGCAAAGACCAGGAAAGGAAGACAGAAATCACCACCTTGGAATCCATCAAGGCACGTCAGGTTGTAGCCAACAATGCCAAACTCTATGTGAACTACAAAGAAGGCTTTGTGGGTACTGGTCTAAAAAAAGATGACTTCATTGGACCCTGTTCAGACATCGATGACATTATTGCTATCAAGAAAGATGGGAGTTTTCAGGTTTCAAGAGTAAGTGATAAGGTCTTTGTGGGAAAAAACATCATCCATGCTGCGGTCTGGAAAAAAGGTGATGACCGCACCACCTATAATATGATATAT
>CAZMYK010000071.1:0-11388 GCA_964570435.1 uncultured Saprospiraceae bacterium
CCGGATGAAATCCTGAACCCACTCTTCGTCTGAATCGAAGACTTGCTGACCTTCGATTCCGTACTTCTTCAATTGTTTAAGATCACCGCCACTTATCCATAGAACCGAATTCCTTCGAATAAGTATCGGAAAGCTTGTTTCGAAGACGGCGAACTGCTTCTTTCGCTCAGTCCAATAGGCAATTTCACCACCACCTCCAAGGTAGGCTAGGTTAGGTAGGACAAATTCTTGGTAGACTGGCCGCATCACCACATTGGGAGAAAAGCGTTCAGGGTAGGACTCAATTTCATCAGAAAGTTCTTGCTCACTAAAACTCAATTCAGTACCAAGCACAATATATTCTTGACCGTCAAACTCTATCCTGTCCCTCCTGCCTTCTTGCAAGTAGAAAAAATTAATTTCTCTTGCATGGGCTTGACCCTTAATACCTAGGTTTGCTAACTTTCCTTGTGCCTTCAAAATCAAGTTCTGGGAGGGTCGTTCGAAAACCTCCTTCTTGATCAGCTCCCCAAATGAAGCCTTAAGCCTACGATCATCAGTGACCAATAGAACAATATTGTATTGGTGAAACAGCTGATGTACTAATCTGAATACAGCTTGGTTGTATGATTCAACATCTGAGAATGATGTAGCTATGAGATTAGCAATGGCTTTTGCATTGTCAGAGTCACCCAGGATCTGATAAACTTCATCAAGCAAGGGCATTAGGCTTTCAGTAGACATACGTCCTACGGCGCCACCTTCAGCGTTTTCCCAAACCATTTGCTTGCCAAAAAGTGAAAAGTGATTCACCTCTTCAAAATCATGGTCTTCGCTTCCAATAATAAAAACTGGGACTATATGCTCCTCGTACTTCGCATTAAGTCGCTCCGCCAGATTGATCACACTGATGATCTTGTGGATAAAATAAAGAGGACCAGTCAGCAAACTTGGTTGGTGTGCTGTTACTACGGTATAAGTGTTCTCTTGAGCAAGCGCCTCAATTTGAGAATTTGGAATGTTTTCTACGCCAGCAGACTTGTATTGTTCAAGAATCACTGAACTTAGCAAGTCTCTATCTATCGGGAAACTTCGTCTCTCAGAGATCTTGGCTGCAAAAGAATCGATGTCAAAAGGAAGACCGATAAAATCATTGAATAAGTCAGGCTCCATCTGAAATTTCACATCCCTTTTTGACAGCTGACTAACAGCAGAATATGGATAGTACTCAAGTCTCATTGATATCTTGTTTTTCTATTCTTACAGAATGCAAGTTAGATAAAGAAAACATAAACGGAAGAGGCTAGGGATGGTTTTCAGAATCAATATGTTTTTTAGTAAAATTGTTAGACTGTCCGAGGCCGAACATAAAAAAGAAAGACCCGAAATTAAATCTCGGGTCTCTTACCAGGTTAAAACTCTCACTAAAATATTAAATTATGTTATTTTCTAATTTTCACTAACTATATGGAACCTATCTGACAAACTACCCCTACGCTAGATTTCAGTTTTGTCAAAATAATTTGTATCCCAGACTGAAAATCCATCTTGAATCATCACTATTAAAGTCTATTTCTGAATTATTGTAAGTGATGTTGTCTTCGAAATCACTAAAGTTTAATTCGTACCTAAGATCGAAGCGAAGTCGCCCAATATTAAGTCCAGCTCCCGCAATAGCTCCATAGTTTAGCTTGTCTATTTGTTCTGAAAATCCGGCTTCCGTAGCCAATTTCGAAAAACTGTTTACGAAGTAGTGAATTTCAGGGCCTGCATAAGCACGCAAAGGACCAAGTTTTACGCCCACTAGTACTGGTATGTCTAGATACTGATAACTATCCTTGATCACCTTTTCGAAACCACCACTTTCATTAAACTCCTGTAACTTGTATTCGTAATTATTGGAGTTTAAGATGACCTCTGGGGTAATGGTAAGACCCGCTAACTTGAATTGCCCGTAGACCCCAAAGTGATAGCCATATGATGCATTAGCAAGGCCGAGCTTCAACTGATTAACATTGTCAAGTGTGATTTCTTCAGTGCCAATTTCTTGCGTGCTCATTCCAGTTCTAAGGCCGAATTCAAATTGTGCAGAAAGGAAATTGAATCCCACGAGTCCTACGATAAGGAGCATTATTTTCTTTTTCATTATTACTTTAGTTTAGTTGAAAAATCAAACGAATTTCTAAGCACTTAGCATGTGGTGCTGACATCATTTAACCCTTCCTTAACGAGGCAATATACATGCCAATCATATTAATCATCTTTCTAATATGTTCTTAGGTGTCTGTGCAGACAATTTACGGAACGACAGAAATATTGCCACTAGGAGGGAAGAAGGCTGTGCCCAAAAATTTAACATTTCCCTTTTAATCCATCTGTGCTTTGTTACCTTTACGCCAGACAAAATCGATGCATTATGTATTTTTAAATATGTATAGTGCTAATAATTAAGTCAAAACATGATAATAAGATCGTTAGAGTTTATTGGAAGTTTTCCGACTGAGTCTTCCTGCCCAAAGACTGACCTGCCAGAGTTTGCCTTCATTGGTCGTTCTAATGTAGGTAAGTCTTCGCTTATTAACATGTTGACCAATAGAAAGGAAATTGCCAAAGTTTCTTCGACACCAGGTAAGACACAATTGATTAACTTTTTTGAAGTCAATGAGTCTTGGCACCTAGTAGATTTGCCAGGATATGGCTATGCAAAAGTTTCAAAAAAGAGTCGAGAGAAGTTTGAAAAAATGATCAATCGCTATCTAGAAACACGAAGTCAATTACAATGTGCCTTTGTGCTTATTGATTCTAGAATACCATTGCAAGAAATCGATCGCACATTCATAAATAGGTTAGGAGAAGCCATGATTCCTTTTGTGATTGTGTACACAAAAATTGACGGCGTAAAAAATAGGAAGTTGAAGGAAAACTTGTCCGCAATAGAACAAAAGCTTCTGGAAGAATGGACAGAATTACCCCAAACTTTTATAACTTCATCAAGCAAAAGACAGGGTGGGGAGGACTTGCTATCATTTATTGATAGCGTGCTTGCCTCAACTGAAAAGTAAGATATGAGTAAATTCCATAGCGTACATCCACATGTTCTGCCGAACATCTCTGACTGGCCGATATACAAGCTTGCTAGGGATCGGAAGGAATTCATTACGCTCTTGGAAGAAGATGTGATGAGCAAATTCACCGAAAAATACGGAGATGAACTTGACAAGGTGATTGCTAAGACGATCTACTTAGAAAAGAAGAGATGCAAGGACAATCCTTGGAAAATAGATCCATCAAATGAGATCAAATACTGGAGCTCAATTGGAAAAGAATTCCAGGACAACAAGCTTGCAGAGAACCCAGATATAAAGAATAGACAACTCCTTCAAAAAATAACCAACCGTTATTGCGAGGAAATAATGGGTGATTTCAAAATCAAGACTTTTAAGTTTGCCAGACGCTTTCTGACCTCATTGTTTAAGAGATTGCTTACAGCAGCTGCTGATAAGAGACACATCCTATGGGGCTCCAGAAAGAAACTTTATGAGAAGATTAAGGTTGCTGGTTCCTTAGAGAAGGTCCGAGATCTAATGTCTAAGGGAACTGTCGTGATGGTGCCTACCCACTTAAGTAATATAGATTCTATCCTTCTAGGCTATGCTATGGATGGGGTTGCAGGACTTCCTGCTTTTTCATATGGGGCTGGGCTCAACTTGTATGACCTAGAACTCGTAGCCTACTTTATGGATCGCTTGGGTGCCTACAAGGTAGATCGAAGAAAGAAGAATCCTATCTACTTAGAGACGCTTAAGAACATGTCGAAACTTAGTATCGAAAGGGGGGTTAATTCCTTATTCTTTCCAGGAGGCACAAGGTCCCGTAGTGGTGAGATGGAAAGTAGTCTCAAAATGGGTTTGCTGGGAACTATAATAGAGGCCCAAAGATCTATCTTCCAAGATGGAAAAGAAGAAAAGATCTTCATAGTACCATTGACGATGAGCTACAACTTCGTCTTGGAAGCTAAGTTTCTAATTGAAAATCACCTAAGACTAACAGGAAGGGAAAAGTACATCAAAGTAAAAGACCAAGCTAAGAGTTATCGGAACTTTGTCAGTTTCTTCTGGAAGCTTTTTTCTGCCTCTTCGGAGATCTATCTTTCGTTTGCAGAACCAATGGATGTCTTCGGTCATCGAGTGGATAGTGAGGGCAATAGCTACAACCAGTTGGAACAAAAGCTTGACTTGAAAGAGTACTTCATGATGAATGGAAGTATGATTACGAATACCCAACGTGAGTCTGTCTACACTAAAAAACTTGCTGACAAGATTCTGGAAAGCTTTCATAGTGCTTCCATCGTTCTAGCAGGACACATGGTCGCCTTTACAGCTTTTCGAATTTTCCAGAACTCGCATAAGGATCTAGATATTTGGGACCTTGTGAATCTGAGTTCGCAGGTACTTAGCTTTGATCTCGATGAGTTCGAAGGTTATGTTGAAAAAGTTTGGTTGCAGTTACTAGCAAAGGTAGATAAGGGTGAAGCCACGGTACTTGAAAAGTATAAGACCATGAGCATAAAACAATTGGTTGAGGAAGGCGTTAAGAATCTTGGGATATATCATAGCAAAAAGCCATTGAGTATCGAGAATGGGAAGGTTGCCAGTCAAGATTACAAGTTGCTTTACTATTATCATAACAGAATGACCCATTATAAAATAGACATCCAAAGGGCGGAGGAACCTAAGGAAGCATTAATTTTAGACTAGAAAATATTGGACTTTATAGTATTTGATTTGGAAGCCACTTGCTGGCTAGGAAGGCCTCCGCAAGGAGTTACTGAAATTATTGAGATTGGAGCTGTCAAGTACAATGGCTACGGTGAGCAATTAGGCTCGTTTAGCAAGTTCGTAAAGCCGACTGTTAACCCAGTGCTTTCTCCATTTTGTACCCGCTTGACCTCGATCACACAAGAAAATGTTAATAGATCAAATACTTTTGGGCGAGTGATAGAAGACTTTATGGACTGGATCGATATCTATGAAGATGACTACCTACTTTGCTCTTGGGGACACTTTGATAAAACCCTCTTAAAAAATGACTGCATATTACATGACGTAGAAACGGAGTGGCTTGATTCACATATTGATGTAAAGAAGCAGTTTCATGATTATAAGGGGTCGAAAAACGAATACGGACTAAAGAAATCTCTTAGGATGGAAGGGATGGACTTCGAAGGAATAGAACATAGAGCCATCAGCGATGCGGAGAATACTGGTAGACTATTCACGAAATACATCGACATTTGGCAATATTAACCGAATTTTAACGTCGGTTCATCGAAAACTAGAACTTTTCTTTAGATATATACATTGTTAAGAATGTAAACTATAAACAAGCAAACAATCAAATAAAAATATTAAATGAGACGATTAAGTATATTATTTCTAGCATTTTCTTTCCTTTCAACAGTGGCAATTAGTGCCCAAAAGGAACTAAAGGAAGGGATGATAAAGTTCGAAGTGACGGATGTGAAATCTGATGACCCTCAAATGGCTGCTCAGCTAGGCATGATGAAGGGAACCACTAATGATGTGTACTTCAACCAAGAGCAATCCATCACTAAGATGAATATGATGGGCGGAATGATGAAAATGACGATGCTGGCAAATACTAAGGAAGAGACTGGCACAATGCTTTTTGATGCAATGGGTCAAAAGTACATGATCCCTATTTCAGCTGAAGATAAGAAGATGAATAAGGAAAAGACGGATGAGGCTATGGGTGACGTAGAATTTATCTACGACAAAGAAGACAAAAAGAATATAGCTGGATATGACTGTTTCAAAGTGACGATCAAGAGTCCAAAAATGGAAGGTGTGGAAATGAGCGCCTACGTGACTCCAGATATCACTGCAGGTGCGGAAGTAATGCAAGGAATCGATGCAAGTAAGTTAGAAGGTTTTCCTTTAGAGTACACTGTAAGCCAAGGAGGACAGTTTTCTATGGTTTTCACTGCCCTAGAAGTAAAAGACGAAGTTGATCCGGAAGTATTCAACTTGGATACTAAGGGTTTCAAAGAAATGACAATGGAAGAATTCCAGAGCGCCATGGGCGGAATGGGAGGAGGAATGGGCTTCTAATCCCAATCCTATCAAAATAATAAGAAAGGAGGTTGCATGTCGCAGCCTCCTTTTTTGTTTCATGACAATTTTTTTAAATTGCGAACATTGTCAACATAAAAACTCCTCTATGAAGTCTTTTGGACTGCTTATACTACTAACTCTCATTTTTTCCTCAAGCACAGTAGCACAAGACTTCGATGTCTTGGTCTTTTCTAAAACTGCTGGATTTCGTCATAGCTCGATTGAAGCTGGGCAAAGTGCCATTCAGGAACTTGGTGCAGAAAACAACTTTAATGTGACCATCACTGAGGATGGAGGAGCCTTTGTTCTCGACAACTTGCTGACCTACGAATGTGTCATATTTCTAAGTACCACAGGGGATATTCTCAATGCCGAACAAGAAGCTGCGTTCGAAGCCTATATTGGCCAAGGAGGTGGCTATGTAGGAATTCATGCGGCCTCAGATACAGAATATAGCTGGCCATGGTATGGTGGACTTGTAGGTGCATATTTTGAAAGTCATCCGGTAATCCAAGATGCTACCATCGAAGTTGCAGACCGAGTACATCCATCTACTTCCTTTCTTGGTGACTATTGGGACAGGAGGGATGAATGGTATGACTATAGAGCTAATCCTCGGGGAAGGGTTCACGTCCTAGCTACCTTAGACGAGTCTACCTATGATGGAGGTGGCATGGGCCATGACCATCCTATTGCCTGGTGTCATGAATATGAGGGAGGGAGGTCTTGGTATACTGGCGGTGGCCACACGAATGAGAGTTTTAGTGAAGAAGCCTTCATGCAACACGTCTTGGGTGGCATTAGATATTCTGCGGGACAAGTCGCAGGAGACTTCACAGCAACGGTTTCGGAAAAATTTGAAATGAAGATCATCGATAATGATCCACGAAGTCCGATGGCCTTGACGGTACTACCTAACTTAGATGTAGCTTACATAGAGCGTGCTGGGAAGCTCAAGATTTGGGATCAAGAAAGCGGTGCTATTTCACTTGCTGGAGAACTCTCGGTGAATTCAGGTAGGGAAGATGGCTTGATAGGCATAACATTAGATCCTTCCTTCGAGGAAAATAGCTGGGTTTACTTGTTTTACTCACCTGTAGAAGGTTCAAAGCAACATGTTTCTCGCTTTGAATTGATCGACAATGAACTAGTCATGGATTCAGAGGTCATCATTCTAGAAATACCTGTTCAAAGAGATGAGTGCTGCCATTCCGGTGGAGACTTAGAGTTTGACAACGAAGGTAACTTGTGGATAGCCACTGGTGATAATGTGAATCCTTTTCAATCTAATGGCTTTGCTCCCATAGATGAAAGACCAGGAAGGGCACCATTTGATGCCCAAACTACTTCGGCAAACACCAATGACCTTAGAGGTAAGGTGCTAAGAATCAAGCCTCAAGAGGACGGTACCTATACAATACCTGAAGGCAACCTATTTACAGAAGTAAGTGAAGGACTTCCAGAAATATATGTAATGGGAGTTAGAAATGCTTTCAGAATTGCAGTTAATCGACAGGGAGATCTGGTTTGGGGAGATGTGGGCCCAGATGCTGGGAGTAATAGTAGTACCAGAGGACCGAGAGGTTATGATGAGGTGAATCTTACAAGTATCCCAGGAAATTTCGGATGGCCCTACGCAGTTGCTGATAACAAAATGTACAACGACTTTGATTTTGCAAGCAATTCGGCAGGTGAGGCATTTGATCCAGAAAACTTAGTGAATGATTCTCCCAACAACACAGGTGTCCAAGAAATACCTCCAGCAATTCCAGCTTGGATTTACTATCATAATGGTAGCAATGCAGGAAGACCAGAATTCAATGCACCAGGTGGAAGATCTATTCTCGGTGGAGTATTCTTTGAACGTCAGGAAAGCGAGGGCGATCCAAGCGGACTTCCAGAGTACTACGATGATGTATTGATAGTGGGAGATTGGTCTCGGAATTGGTTCAAAGAAGTTCGCCTTGATGACGAAGGAAATCTACTACAGATTAATCCCTTCCTACCTCACCTAGACTTAAGAAGTCCAATAGATATCGCTATCGGTCCAGATGGAAATGTCTACATAGCAGAGTGGGGAACTGGCTTCGGCAACGACAACCCGGACGCCAAAATAATCAAGGTAGAATATATGTCGACAACTGGAAACAGCGCGCCTATAGCTCTAATCAGTGCCGATGTACAAAGTGGACTAGCACCATTAACCGTGAACTTCGATGCTTCCAATTCTAAGGATCCTGATATTGGCGACAAGCTAACCTACAGTTGGGACTTCGATGATGATGGAAACGAAGATTCAGATCAAATTAGTCCTACCTTTATTTTTGAACAGAATGGTATTTACAACTCCACCCTCATGCTTACTGATTCTGAAGGGGAAAGGACGGTAGCTCAAGTGGAAATTGTGGTTGGGAATACAGCACCAAGGATTGAAATAGAAAGTCCAGTGAATGGGGGCTTTTTTGAAGTATTCGATACTATTGCTTACAGTGTGCTTGCAAGCGATGATGAAGACGGAAATGAGTGTGAGCAAAATCTACCAGAGGGCATATCTGTAGAACCCTCGATTGGTCATGATGACCATTCGCATGGAGAAGGCGCAGAGGACGGCTGTACAGGTGAATTTATTACGTCTCCTCATGGGGACGATTCGGATGATGTATTTTATATCCTTAATGCTCAATACAGTGATAGGGGAGGTGAAGTCAATTTCCCGCTGACCTCCAAGACGTTTCATGTCTTGCAACCCAAAATGAAGCAAGCTCAGTATGCTCAAGAGTTTTTTGATTGTCGGACAGAAGTAACGGGTGATTTTTTAGGTGGCGATCTAAATATGGCCTTCATCAATGATGATTCCTACCTTCGATACTCTCCCATGAACTTTGAAAACATCAACTTCTTGACTGTTCGTTGGGCAGCCCTCAATAAGGAAAGTAGTGTTGTGGTCAGGATCGATTCTCCTGATGGGCCCATCATCGCCGAAAGGAGTCTACCAATTACAGGAGCTTGGCAAACTTATGACTACTATACAATGGAGCTAAATGATCCTGGTGGAAGTCATGATGTCTTTGTAATTTTTAAGCACCCTGGCGGTGCAAATAGCCTAGGAAATATCAATTTTATGGAATTCCATGGCAAGGGAGTTTCAACGAGCGACCACCAAGCTGGAATGGGTCTTACTGCGACTTACTACGAAAATGCTGATTTTACAGGGCAATCGACCGTAAGAAGGGAACCCATGATCTCTTGGGACTGGGATGAAAAAGGGGCCATCGAAGGCCTTCCAGAAGATGGATTTTCAGTCAAATGGGAAGGTCAAATAATATCACCAGAAAGTCGAATGCAAAAAATATCAGCTCCATCCCTTAATGGTGTAGCTACGGTTTCCGTGGACGGAGTAGAAATTGTAAATGAGACCACTCCTGAGGGCGAATTTGAATTTGTAAAGGATGAATTGTATGACATTGTTGTGACCTATAGTCATTCGCAAGGTGACGCCGAAATTGCACTTAGATGGGACGGCTTTAATCCAGCCAACGTCGTTCACACTCGATATCTTAGAAGTTCGACAGAAATGACAAGCGACTTGAGTGATGAGAACTTGAAAGCAAATGCAATTGTCCCTAACCCATTCACAGATTATCTACAGGTAAGTGATGAACTAATCGGTCAAGACTATACAATTCTAAATGCAGTAGGGCAAGTTGTGCTGCAGGGAAGAGCAGATAGGATTATTTCTACCAAGAAATTGCTACCAGGCAGCTATTTCATAACTATTGCTGATAGCAGGTTTAAAATTGTAAAAGGGGAATAGGATAATCAACAGGGTCCACTGTTAATGTTAATACATGTTGAAAAAATAAACGTTTTAGATCTCTACACGTTTTACATTTAACAGTAACTATTATGCAGCAGATTGTTTACTTGATCTTTACAACCTAATGCTAAAGACAAAGCCAATTCTGATTAGTTTTATTTACAAAGGACGGAACTTAGTGTTCTTGAGCTCTGTGATTCTAATTAGCGTCTTTTACATTTTATTTGTACTCAGACCAAATGAGGTCAATCTAGATGAACAAAGGTTTTCTTACGCCTTTACATGTTTCATTCAATCCATAATCCCGATCCTTCTTCTTTATACGGTTAGTGTTTGCATACCACAGAAGTTAAAAAGCGAAAACAAATGGAATGTTTTGTATGAATTCATCCTTGTTTTTTCCGTCATGTTAATGGCAAGCTTTTGTAATTTCTTAGTTAGAGATCTAATCTACATTAATGATCATAACTGGTCGACTGCCTACCTTTACGAAGAGTTAGCTAATGGCTTGAAGATCGGAATCGTTGTGAGTGCATTGACAGTGGCGCTGAGAATAGTCTTAGAACTCATCATCAACTTAAAAAAGGCCAACCAGCTACAAAGCAATTTGACTACTGAAGTATTAGCCGTGGAAGCTCATGATGACTCCGAAATTACAGTTCAAGGACCTGTCAAGTCTGAGAAGTTTCAAATAAATCCAAGGGACTTAATATATGCAAAGTCAGCTGGCAACTACGTCGACATCTATATTCAGGAACATGAAGAAATTAAGAAATTGACCAAGAGACTTACCTTGAGCTCATTTCTGACCTACTTCCACAAGCAAAACAAGATTCTTCGCATCCATAATAGTTATGTGGCTAACCTTGATAAGATTAAGCAAGTTAGTGGAAATGCAGCTGGACTTACACTGAAATTTCAAAATCTGGCAGATACAAGTATCCCAGTTTCGAGAAAATACATCAAAAGGGTAGAGGGCGTCCTCCAAAATTAATCAGTTTGCCTTAGCACAAGACCTTTTGACTTGTCAGCCATCACATATCTCTTGCTAAGTACACCATATTCCCATTTTAAAGGGACTTAGCTATCCATATCCTATACATTTGACATCATTAGTAATATCAAAATTGATTAACAATGAACAAGTCAAGTCTACTTCTAACATGCTTTTTTCTCTTTATTCATTTATCTACTAGCTTAGGGCAAGATTATTCAAGCGCCTCGCTCACGGGTAGCTTGGTAGATGCGGAAATAGAGTTCCCCATAATAGGTGCCAACATTAGCGTAACCGTTGGCGATGAGGTATTTGTCACAACAACAGACATAGATGGCTACTTTCGGTTCGACAAGCTACCGATTTCAAGAGTCGCACTGAAGGCTACCTATATCGGCTACGAAAGTGCCAGTATCACGAACATCCTTCCCACCTCAGGAAAAGAAGCAAGCCTCCAAATCACT
>CAZMYK010000072.1:0-11385 GCA_964570435.1 uncultured Saprospiraceae bacterium
ATGGTAAGAGATTATGAACGTAAAGTGCCAACAGCTAATATTGGAACTTACGTAATTAATAAGGCACATATAGGAGCGATAATCGGAAGGGGAAATAGCCGGCAATTTTCTGCTATGCCTGGCGAATTAGCTACCCCATACAGAACAATATTTCAGCAAGTGCAAGACGCAGCTTCTGAGGTAGATACAAGACTGATAAATCTGACGATCATAGCTGGAGGGGCTAACGACGGTAGGATCGTTAGCTTAATGATGACAGAGAGTGGCTCACCTCAAAATTTACAACGATTTAGAGAAGATATCAATAAGTATTGCTATCAAGATTTAAAAGCGCTTGTTGAGTTGGTACATGCAACTTTTCAAAATACTGATGTTCTAGTACGCAGTTACTACCATATTTTGAGTCATCGCAGTAACCCACAAGCCTCCATTCTAGGTATCTTACTCTTCAGGGTTTTGACAGGTAAGCTATCACTACACAACCTTGATGTTGCTAAATTGACAATCCAATTTAATAGCTTAGCTAACAACGCTGCAGAGTTGGGTCGTGTCTACAATGAAAGACTCTTGTTTAATAACCTTTGGGTGCAAGAATCTACCGCGAAAATTCAGCAAGCCGTTACTGAATTAAATTCAGAATCCACCGAAAATGCTAGAACATACTTTGTAGATGCTGCAACCAGACCTGAAAATGCAGCACATGCGTCTAAGTCTATTTTATGGGAACCTAACCCGGATTTGTCGACCCTGCTTGGTCCAACAGATCCCATGCTTTCTGAAAGAAGTGACATTATTAAGCACAGCTATCCAAATAAAAATGAGGCTAGGGACTATAGTCCATTTTTCAGCAAAAGGGACTCATCATATCATCCCAATGCTAGGGGAGCTCGGATCTACTTTAATAAGATGAAGGGCATTGTCGATAGTTTTAAGAAAAGTAAGCGATACGTTTTAAAGGCAAATTCAGGAAATTATCTTTCTATTGATCTCGGTACCGAGAAATTGCAACATACCAAGTCCGAAATCATTGAAGAATCAATTCTTGAATTGATAGATTTTGGAAATGGAGAATTTGCACTAAAGACTTCATCTGGTAAATTTGTTTGTGCAGAACAGGGGGGTGGATTTGACGTGAATGTTAACCGGACAAAAGCGTTGTCTTGGGAAATGTTTAAGGTACAGCAATTGGGGAATTCTCAAGTGGCCTTGAAGACTAGGACTGGGCATTTTTTAAGTGCTCCAAATGGGGCTCTCGTTCATGCACAAAGCCTATCAGTGACAAGTTCTGAAAAGTTTGCGCTTTACTAGTCATAAGGTGTAAGGTTGAGGACAGTAAATTATAGTTTTCGAGCTTTGCGTTTTTAAGGCGGAAGATAGCTATGGAAGTATAGTGGTAGGCCCTTTAATTAGACTATGTCAAATTAAAGTATATTCCTTCCATGATACTCCTTAGCACCTAGTTGCAGATGTATGGCATCGATGTTCTTTGGAGTTATTTTTCCTGCGGGCATGATGGATAGTCTTCCTTCAGCTACTGTCATCATTTTGTGGAGCACCGGTATTCCCTCTTCAGCTGTCGGCATCCCGCCAGATGTGAGAATTCGGGTAATTTGTGGAATATTAGCTAGTTCCTCAGTGGTTTGAACAAGGTCCTCCACCAAGTCGATGGCTTTATGGAAGCAAACTTCCATTGGCTCCGCTAGTTCTGCAAGAATTCGTGTACGAACAAGATCTGCAGAAGTGGCCTTTGTAATGCCAAATACGACACAGTGAACTCCCAGCTTCTGGCATTGAATAATTTCTTCTTTCATCGTAATAAATTCCGCCTGAGTGTATTCAAAGTCGCCCTTCCTCGGTCTAATCATTACTGAGATTGGGATATGCAAAAGAGATAAGGCTTTCGCTACATCTTCTAAGTTCGGACTGAGGCCATCCCACTCCAATTGCGAACAGAATTCTATTCGATCAGCACCCTTTCGTTCGGCTTCAAGAGCTTCGGACAGGTGTTCGATGCAGGCTTCCCTAATGTACATTAGAAGGTAGGGCAGAAATTGAACTCATTCTCATACTCACCGATATAGGAAATGGAAAACTCGAATATACCTATACCTTGACGATCATTTACGAGGTCCCGCAAATTGAGGTCATAACTAAATCCTATCAACATATTGTTGTACTCAAATCCAGCTAGCAAGATTAGGGCATCAAGAGTGATTTCTTCAGCGTCCCTCACAGGTCTTAGAAAGGTACCAAGGTGGAAGGCCTGCTTAGCAGCATCATTCGCAGCGATTCTAAATCCAGCACCTGCATTGAGTTCTAGGTGTGGTCCCTGACTTAGGACAAGGGCACGAGGGCTGATTCTCAAGTATTCGCTTACCTTGAACTCCGTATTGATATAGGTGGAGTGCTTCATGAAAAGTTCATTCACACGCTCCAAGTCAGGATCTACAATGTCTAAGTTTTCAAAAAACGAAATATTGGGGGTATGAAAGTGTGCCAAAGAATAGCCTGCGTTAAGACTGAAAAAATCAGAAGGTGTAATGGTGTAGTGCAGCCCTAGGCTGTAGTCGCCGTAGGCAAAATTATTGACGGGTAGGAGCTCGGATGTCGGCAGGTCATAGGAATCAATATTGTTGAATTGGTCACCAAATAATAAGTCTTCGTAGTTAATATTTCTTTGGGCGATCCCAAGCTGAAATCCTAACCCTAGGTATTGCCTGGTTGTCTTGTCTAGGGCCTTGTGGTAGGCGAAAAACAAGGAGATTTGGTTCGTATTTAAGTCATACAATGCCGCATTGTCTCCATAAAACTGGAATCCGACGGATGCGATGTCTGGATTTCTTTCGTTGGTAAATGGCAATTCATAACGGAGGTCACCACCAACACCATATGTAGAAATAGGATTGTCCAAGACTGTGCGCCATTGGTCTCTGTAAATGGCACCTACTCTAAATGATCCCTCATAAGAACCTGCTAGAGCCGGATTCAAATTGAGAGGAGCTGCGAAAAATTGAGAGAAATGTTGGTCCTGCGAATGGACTTGTGAAACACTCATCAAGACCAGACCTAGGATAATAGAATACACCAGTTTCATCCATGCAAAAATAGTTTTTTTCAGCGTTTTATTGTGCAAGGAGATGATTAATTGGTGCTTTTGGAATCATTCTTGTTCTTCATTTTGGTCAAGGTATTGATTTAGCATGTCAAAGAAGAAGGGAAATAAAATAGTTCAGAGTGAAGATCCTTATGCAGTCTGCGTTGTGGCTGTTGCTCCTATGCGAAGCAAGCCAGTCCATGCCGAGGAACAGCTTTCCCAATTGCTCTTTGGTGAACAAGTAAGAATTATTGATCGCAAAGGTAAGCACTGGTTAAAAGTCAGTACTGAGTGGGATTCCTTTGTCGCTTGGGTCGATTCACAGCAGTTGCATCGAATCTCCGAAGCTGACTTTCTGAAGAATGGTGAAAAGCAAGCCTTTGCCCTAGAATTGGTGCATGGTGCCATGGGAGCCCAAGTGACCATTCCTGTTTGCATCGGCTCCACATTTGCCCGCTGGGATGGGATGAGTTTTACCATGCCACTTGGTAAAATGACCTACTCTGGTCAAGCGCTATTCAAGGATGGCCTAGAAATGAATTCAGAACGTCTAGTGAAATTAGGTATGAAGTACATTCATGCGCCCTACCAATGGGGTGGGCGATCTCCCTTCGGGATAGATAGCTCGGGTCTAATTCACATGATATTTAAACTAGCGGGCATCCGTTTGCCAAGGGAGGTTCGGGCACAAATCGACCATGGAGAGATAGTGGATTTTCCAGCCAATGCTCGAGCAGGAGACCTTGCATTTTTTGAAAATACCAAGGGCCAGATTGTGCACGTAGGAATGATCCTTGAAGAATCAAAGATCTTGCATTCTTATGGGAAGGTGCGAACGGACTACTTTGACCACCATGGAATTTACAACGCTGGTCTGGGGAAATATACTCATAGGCTGCGTATTATCAAAAGAATAAGCTTGGGCAATCTGGAAGCAAGCAATGCAACTGAAATTTCTGTAGAGGTATAGAACACAAATACGTTCGTTGCTTACTACCTGTTTTCATAGATGTCTTGCAGCCCCTTCTTGGCCGATATTGTGTGAAAATATAATATCGATGAAATTGCTACTCCATTTCTTTCTTTGCCTACTGGCCTTGCCTGTACTTTCACAATCCATAAGCATTAACAGCAATGGAGCGGCCCCACATGAAAGTGCCATCCTTGATGTGAACGCCTCTAACAAGGGCTTTCTAATCCCACGAGTTTTTGAGCAAAATCTACCTCAGAATCCTACTGAAGGACTTATGGTGTACAAGACAAATGGTAGCGAACCTGGTTACTATGTGTATGAGGAAGGTGAGTGGAGGTTGCTTATCACTAACAAGGGAACAAGGAGTTTTTGGACAAAGTTAGGTGTGAATTCCACAGTGACACAGGACAAGGTTTCGATTGGTTTGGCGAGTGCTGGATCTTTTTTAGCTGTGCGTCCTACCGATAATTTCACTACAGCGATGTCCATAAGCGATGGCTTTGGTAGACCCAAACTGGCTGTAGACAATAATGGAGTGAAACTTGGGAATGGAGGCAGCTTATTGGGCATGCTAAATGTTAGCTCAGCAGATCCCTCGGGTATTTATGTCAATGTTGGCAATGGAAGTAACCCCATTTTTAGAATCGAAGATGAGAAGGTAAGTATAAAGCCGGGTGTTGAAATATTAATGGGGGAAGTTAATACAAGCTCTTCTGATGATTTAATTCTAAATTCAGGCGGGGGCCGTGTGGCCATAGGTTATGGAGAGGTGAATGGGAATCCTATTACGCCGATCTCAAGATTGCAGGTGGAGCCTCTTGGATCTATCAATGATGACGGTGACTTGGATTTGACGAAGAGTGGATTCCTCGTTGGCGATGAGAGTTTCGGTCTAATGATGGATGGAAATCAGATAGAGGGGCTTGGTTCTACGACCTTTATTAATTTCAATAGTGATGAGAATGTATCCATAGCTAGGGGAGGAGGTTATGTAGGAATAGGAACCCAGTTTCCTGACAAAAAGTTAGATATTTTAGACTCAAACTGGCAAATTAGGATAGAGAATGAGGATGAAGTGAATCCTAATTCTTGGTACGTGGGGACTAGTGGAACTTCCTGGGACAGTGGAGGTGGTAAGCTACTTTTTTCTCCTTCCACACCTAGTTTGAATTCTTTGCTGACCCTTGACGAAGATGGTTTTGTGGGAATTGGTACGGCCACTCCTAGTAATGCGCTCCATGTCGTAGGAGGTTCAGACCTTGACCTTTCGAGTGGTGGCTTTTTGCAACTGGGAGCTAGCTCTAGTTTGAATGTGGTGGTGGATAATAATGAAATAGAAGCGAGAGACAATGGAGGGGCGTCTGAGTTGATATTAAATAGGGATGGAGGAATTGTAGAAATAGGGAATGTCTCTTCTACTACATCGAAACTTTGTGTGAATAGTGAGGAAAATCAGGGAGCAGTTGATCTTAGATACGATGGGAAGACAAAATTTAGAATTAATAGACTTGGAGGTGTGACTATTGGAGGTTCCCAGGGGGCCTCTGAAGAACATGAGGTATTTTTTGATTTGGGTATGCCGGCAGGAATTAGAATGGTGAGGAATTATTTAGAGACGCAGATTTTGATGCTACCGACGCAGTTTGAGGAATGTACCTTGGGTAACAACGGTAATCCTTTTAGTAGTGTGTATGCGAGGAATTTCTATGCTGGCACTATTGCTTCCTACCTTATCTATTCAGATAGAAGGATAAAGGAGAATATACTGCCGCAGTCGGGTTCTTTGGAATTGCTGAGGAGGGTGGCTCCTGTTTCTTATGAAATTAAGGCTTCGCACTACTATCGGGGTAGAAACAAAGGGAATGATGAATTGGTGAGAAAGAATCAGGTAGGTTTTATAGCCCAGGATTTTGAGAAGGTCTTTCCGCACTTAGTGAATTTTGATGAGGATGCACAGTTGAAGTCCATTAGCTATGTTGGGCTTGTTCCCCACCTTGTCGAAGCCATTCAAGAAGTGGCTGAAAAGCAAGAAGACATAGATAACTTGACTAAGAAGGTAGAGCGCTTGGAGGCAAGATTGGCTGAAAGTGAGAACTTGCTCGCGAAGATGTGGGAGAACTTAGAGAAGATGAAGTAAGCCATAGCTATTTCATTTTCTCCCGAGGAAGCCCTATTTCTTGCTCACTTGGATATGGCGCCCGATGTGTATTACTAAAGTCCTCTCTAAACCTAGCACGCTGGTCGAATTTTTTAGTCTCGTGGTCTTCATACCTGGGATCTACCAAGAAGGGTAGGCGGGCCATTTTTTCGATGACTACGGAAGGAAATGAAAAGTCTACATCTACTCTACCTTGGAGTAGGTAGCATCCGCCACCCTCGAAGGGATATTCTTGTAAGCACTTAGGAAAGTGGGTGGTATCGTAGTAACCTCCCTTCTCATCTATCCATGTGCCGAAATTCATATTTCCCCTTTTGGTGGGTACGTTTTTTCTGCTGATTAGGTAGCCTACCATTCGCACTCTTTTTCCATTATGTTGGTCAAGCTCGTGGGCATAATGGCTTCCTCTGAAGGCTGTTGCAAGTAGGTCGAAGGGAGAGCAAGACACGGGAAATCCAAATATTTCTAGCTCGTCGTAGGCATCTTCGATATAACTATGGGGCAACTCAGGAAGGGCATATTCAGGGCTTGGGATAGAAAATAGCCTTTGATTAATGTGGTCTACCTTATAGTCGGTTAAGATCATTCGTGCTTCGATCGTTAGTTTGCTCTTCGACTTCCCAGTAAATGCGAAGGCTCCGGCGAAGATTAATATCTGGAGCGTTTCCAAGCCGATAGGAATACGTTCTATGAAGTCGAAAATATCTCTAAAGCTTCCACTTCGTTCTCGTTCTTCCACAATGTTTACTTGTGTATCTGCATCCACACTTTTAAGATGGATGAAGCCTAGAATGATCGTCTTGCCTCGGACGGAGGTATAGACACCACTAAGATTCACACATGGTGCTTGGATCTTGGCCCCTGCCATTCTTGCCTCATGGACATATACCTCGGTTCTGTAGAAGCCTCCGAAGTTATTGATTACGGCAACCATAAACTCGATGGGGTAGTAGGTCTTAAGATATAAGCTTTGGTAACTCTCGACAGAGTAGGAGGCAGAATGTGCCTTGCAGAAAGAATAGCCAGCGAAGGACTCTATTTGTCGATAGACTTCATTCGTAAGTTCTAGGGGATAACCCTTGTCCTTACAGTTCTGAAAGTAAGCCTCCTTAACCTTTAGGAACTCCTTCTTAGACCTTGACTTTCCAGACATGCCCCGACGGAGGATGTCAGCATGTGACATATCTAGCCCTGCAAAAGAATGGGCGATCTTCATGACATCTTCTTGGTAAACCATGACGCCATAGGTCTCACTTAGTTGCTCCTCGAAGACATCGTGAAAGTATTCGAACTTATCGGGATTATTATGACGAAATACATACTCACGCATCATCCCAGACTTGGCTACACCTGGCCTGATAACAGATGATGCTGCTACTAAGGTGATGTAATTCGAACACCTTAGTCGACGGAGTAGGCCTCTCATGGCTGGAGATTCTATGTAGAAGCATCCGAGTGTCTGACCCTTGGCTAACTTTTCATTCAGTAAGGGATCATCCTTGAAGGAGTGAAACTTTTCGATGGGCACTTCCTTGTCCTGGTTTTCTCGAATGATATCAACAGCCTCATTAATGTGACCTATTCCTCGCTGGGACAGTATGTCTAGCTTTTCGAAACCTATTTCTTCTGCGATATACATATCGAACTGGGTGGTCTGGAAGCCCTTAGGTGGCATGTCTAGGGCGGCATAGTAGGTCAGAGGTTCTTCTGAAATAATCACTCCGCAGGCATGGAGGCTTCTCTGATTTGGGAAACCTTGAAGCTGGTTCGCGTAAGAATGGATCTTGCTTACCAGCTTAGTATTTTTATGACTGTTCCGAGGATTCTTGGAAAGCTTGTCTAATTCGGGTTTTGCCAAGCCGAAGACCTTCCCGATTTCACGGAAAGTACTTCTGTGTTTGAAGGTTCCCAGTGTGGCTACGAAGGCTGTTC
The DNA here is from genome assembly GCA_964570435.1 of uncultured Saprospiraceae bacterium. Taxonomy (GTDB): domain Bacteria; phylum Bacteroidota; class Bacteroidia; order Chitinophagales; family Saprospiraceae; genus Portibacter. Next base: position 8,158 of record CAZMYK010000072.1, read on the forward strand.
GGTCACTGTCGAAGCGAGTGAAGATGTACTGCAAGATGTGGTCCCTAGTCCGCCAAGACCAGTCGATGTCAAAGTCAGGGGGACTCTTACGAGCTGGATTCAGGAATCGTTCGAAGTATAGATTGAGCTCCATCGGGCAGATATTCGTAATATGGAGGCAGTAGGCCACGATGCTATTGGCACCACTTCCTCGGCCCACATGGTAGAAGCCAGAGGTCATGCTGTACTTTACAATGTCCCAAGTGATTAGAAAGTATCCTGCAAATTCTAACTTGTCGATGATGTCGATCTCCTTGAGCACCCTTGCCTTGGCCTCCTTGTTGTTTTTTCCATACCTCCTGACCATGCCTTCTAGGGCGAGGTTAGTAAGGAGGACCTTGTCATTGTACCTGGTATTCGTATACGTCTTCTTGTTTTTGAGGGTCGAGAAATCAAAGGTGAAATTGCATTCTTCGATGACCTTCTTCGTCGTGGCAAGTATTCCTGGGAAGTATTCATATGCTTCGACCAGACCATTCCTTGTTAGCATGATGTCTTCACGTCTTCCTGCATCTTCTTGCTTTAGGTCACTTAGTAGGATATTATTGTCAATGGCTCGAAGTACAGCATGCAAGCCATAGAGTTCGATAGACTTGTGACTGATGGGGTGGTGGACCACTGTTCGCTCTTGCAAGTTGGCCCACTTACTCTGCCTAAACTTATTGAGTTGGCTAATTCTAACACCCACGTATTCGTAGGTCCTTAACTTATTAGGAGCATTTTCGAAGGGATAGATGACGATACAGTGGTTCCATTCAGGTGCAATGTCTGGGAGCTCAAGTTCCCTTCTATTAATGGCACTTAGGAGTTCATTCATCTCTCGAAATCCTTCCCTATTCATTGCAAGGCCTACAAAGTGTTGGTGGTTCTTTGTCCTGAAATCAACACCAATAATAGGTTTAATACCTACTTCTTGGCATTCCAGAATGAAGTCGTAGACGCCGGTAGTATTATTAATATCCGTAAGTGCCAATGACTCGAAACCTTCTAGATGGGCCTTTTGGACCAATTCCTTAATGGAGAATGTTCCATACCTAAGAGAATATTGGGAATGGCAATTAAGATACATTCGCCAGTTCTTTGTTTCTGAAACCTGTGCCCCACTGGACAACACCAGTATGAAATCGGCTTTTAATATGGTCCATAGCTTGGTAGAGCTTGATCTTTTCTGTCCCATCCTGGAACATGTCTATCTGATGCTTACCCCTTACTAACTTATTAAATGCTACACCAATAAGCCTCAATCGCATCCGCCTTTCATAGACCTTCTCCAGTAGTTCAAAGGCGACTTCTCGAATGCTCTGATCACAGGCGGTAAAGGAAATGTTTTTTTGCTTCGTATGGGTGTCAAAATTATTGTACTTGATCTTGACAGTAATACAAGAGGTCAACCAGTTTTCATTTCTTAATTGGTAGCATAGGTCTTCTATCATAGAGCTTAGTAGGGTATGCAGCATGACCTTATTCATGGTGTCTGCGTTAAATGTCCGTTCCTTAGAAATACTCTTTCTCTTGCTGTATGGCTTCACAGGGGTGAGGTCTATGCCCTTAGACTTCTGTGATATGGAAAGTCCATTCTTACCCAATAGCTTTCCCATAATATCAGTAGGGATCTCAGCGAGTGTTCCTATGGTTCGAATACCAATCCTAGAAAGTACTTGGAAGGTACTATTGCCGACACCGGGCAACTTCTTAACAGGTAGTGGGTGCATGAACCTTGGGATTTCAGGTTCAGAAACCATAAGTGTTCCTAAGGGCTTTCCCTCATTCGTTGCCATCTTCGAAACCGTCTTATTAATTGAAAGACCGAATGATATCGGTAGGCCCGAATTCTTCACGATTCTTTCTTTTAGTTCAGTAGTCCATTTAAGGCATCCGAAATACTTATCCATTCCACTAATATCTAAGTAGAACTCATCGATCGATGACTTCTCCATCAATGGGGCACTTTCCTGTATGATGTCTGTTACGGTTTCAGAACAACGGGAGTAGAGTTCATAGTCACCCTTGATGACCTTAGCTTGGGGACAGAGCTTGTTGGCCATAAATTGCGGCATACCTGACCTTACTCCGAACCTCCTAGCTTCTAATGAGGCACAAGAAACCACTCCTCTTTCCTTACTTCCTCCTATAATTAACGGTATTCCATTCAAGGAAGAATCGGCAAGTCTTTCACATGAAACAAAAAAAGTGTCTAAGTCAAGGTGTACAATTGCCTTATTCATATTCCAGGTATTGGTTGTCTGCCAAAGGTCGGAATATGTATCACATTTATTGTAATAAATTATGTGATAAATACGAACAAAATGAAATTACTGATTTTATGAGAGACTACTAATGCACAGAAAAAACAAACCAACACGCTATCTAGACGCAATAATCGCTTGGTACTCCTTTCTCCCTTTTGCCGTCAGGTAGGGAAAGATCAGTTCGAACAACAAGGAATGGCTATAAAGCACGAAGTCATTCCCATTCAACTTAGATATGCCTTCACCATTAACCCAATTATCGCCAACAATGACCATCCTTTCATAGAGCCTGTAGTATTCATCCTGGAAGGCCTCCTCTCTAATCAATTTCTCAGCCTTAAGGGCCTCGAAAAGAAATAGGTATTGCTGCCCCCTCAATTCAGACAGACTCCTATAATGCGTGCTAAGCTCTTCACTAGCATCCAAGACCTTATACAAGTCCTTCATTAGAAACTTATATTCATAGAAGCACTTCATAGAGGTGAGTGTAGAATCATAAATAACAACAAGCAAGGCCCTCTCTTGCAGGACCTTAGCCATCTCAATATCCATTTTTTCTACCAGTTCAAAATACAAGGCATGAATGATCTGATCCTTGGTCTTAAAGTGGTAGTTAAGATTCCCTTGGCTAATCCCTAAGGCCAGTGCAATCTTCCTCAGCGTCGTTTCTCGAATGCCGAATTCGTTAAATAAGTCTAAGGATTTGTCTAGAATTTTTCTTTTTGTCTTATTCATTTTAGTAAACTTGACCTAATTATTAGTAAGTTTGACCTAAAATTAGTAAATAAATGAAGATTGCCATTATTGGAGGAGGGATTGCCGGATTAACTACTGCCCTGGCCTTAGAAAAACTCAAGATCGACTACCACGTTTTCGAGGCATCGCCAGAAATTAATGAGGTGGGTGCGGGTATATGGTTGGCTCCCAATGCCTTACAGGT
>CAZMYK010000073.1:0-11357 GCA_964570435.1 uncultured Saprospiraceae bacterium
CTGTGCTAGGTCATCATCATTTGTAAAAATAGCACCGCCATCTCCCATACAGCCTAGGTTCTTAGAGGGAAAGAACGAGGTACAGCCTATGTGGCCAATTGTTCCAGATTGTCTTCCCTTGTATTTAGAACCAATAGATTGTGCAGCGTCCTCTATTACATAAAGATTATGCTTTTTTGCTAGTTCCATAATAGCATCCATATCAGAATTCTGTCCGAAAAGATGGACGGGAACAATGGCTTTTGTTCTTTCGTTAATACAGTCCTCTAGACCTTCAGTTTTTATATTGAAGTCATCTAAATTTACATCCACCATGACTGGCGTGAAACCAAGCAAGGCAATTACCTCAGCAGTTGCAACATAGGTAAAAGCAGGAACGATGACCTCATCTCCAGGTCTTAATTCTAAAGTCATCATAGCAACTTGCAGGGCATCTGTTCCATTGGCGCAGGAAATAACGTGCCTTGCACCAAGATATTTTGCAAGGTTTTCTTCGAAAGTGCGGACTACTGGACCCTTGATAAATCTTGTCGAATCCATAACCGCTAAGACCGCGGAATCGATTTCAGACTTAATATTTAGATACTGCTTTCTAAGGTCGACCATCTGAATTTTCATGATTTCCCTATTTGCACAGTCAAGCTAGACTCAAAATATAGAATTAGACCTACCTTCACTTCAATTGTTCTACATTTTTTTTCTTTATTCCGAGCCAACGCCTGAGCGTTCCTCTTGGAAGCATAATCCAAGCTCTTTCATGGAGGTAGTAAAGAAGAAGCTTTACAAAGAATTCTATACCGGCTATCTTAATAGCTGTATCCATTTCTCCCGTTGTGATGTAAGTAATAATAAGGATTGTAGTAGATGCTATCACTCTCCAAGTGATCCCTTTCGCGATACTGCGTATGTGCGATTCTTCTATATAATCGTGCTTTCTTGCCATTATTCAACTGTTGCTCTACCAATACTTTCATAATAAAACCCTTCTTCCTTCATTGAATCTAGATCATACAAGTTCCTCCCATCAAAAACGGTGGCTTGCTTCATTACCTTCTTCATGGTTTTGAAACTTGGTGTTCTGAAGACGCTCCACTCTGTCATTATGGCCAAGGCGTCAGTATCTATTATGGCTTCATACTGGTCCGAAACTAGTTCGATCTTGTCTCCGTAAATTTCTCTAATGTTTTCCATAGCTTCTGGATCGAAGGCTCGGATTCTTGCTCCCTTCTCAAGGAGTTTGTCTATTGTATATAGGGCAGGAGCCTCCCTTATATCGTCAGTATTTGGTTTAAATGCTAGACCCCAAATCCCTATCGTCTTGCCACTTAATTCATCGCCAAAATGCCTGATGATCTTCTCAGCTATTCTTTCACGCTGAATGGTATTAACATCTAAGACAGAATTAAGAATCTTAAAGTCATACTTGTTATCGATGGCAGTCTTACTAAGTGCTAGGACATCCTTAGGGAAGCAAGAACCTCCGAAGCCAACACCTGGGAATAGGAACCGCTTGCCGATTCTGGAATCACTTCCCATACCTCTTCTGACACTGTTGACGTCTGCACCAACCTCCTCACAAAGATTTGCGATTTCATTCATAAAGCTGATCCTTGTTGCTAGGTAGCTATTTGCTGCGTACTTAGTCATTTCTGCAGAGCGCTCATCCATAAAGTAGATAGGATTACCAGTCCTAAGAAAGGGAGCATATAATCTATTCATTACTTTTTTTGCCCTTTCAGAGGAAGTTCCTATTACTACTCGGTCTGGCTTAAGGAAGTCTTCTACTGCTACCCCCTCTCTTAGAAACTCTGGATTCGAAACTACGTCAAACAGAGATTCATCAAGATTGGCAGCTAGTTTGGCATGGACTTTCTCAGCGGTTCCCACAGGAACGGTGCTTTTGTCAACAATGACCTTATAGTCTTTTATGATTTTACCAAGATCGTCTGCAACTCCAAGAATGTACTTTAGATCGGCACTACCATCCTCTCCTGGGGGAGTTGGTAGGGCTAAAAAGATAACCTCTGCGTCTTTTATTCCTTCTTCTAGATTAGTCGTAAAAGAAAGTCTTCCTTGCTTGGTGTTTCTTTCAAATAGCAGGTCTAATCCAGGTTCAAAAATGGGTACATTGCCACTCCTCATTTGCTCGACCTTCTTCTTGTCTATATCAACGCAAACTACTTGGTTTCCAGTATCCGCAAAACAGGTGCCCGATACAAGACCAACATATCCAGTTCCTACAACAGCTATTTTCATGAATTTCTAATGTATTTTGATTTGCCTTTTTAAAATTGCGATTTGCAGTAGCTACATGAGAATTGCTTTAGGCTCCTTTTCGCAAAGACATATGGCTTCGCCTTTGATAAGTCGCAACAACTCTCTTCCAAAAACTAATTATTTTATCCTACTCCTCTTATCCTACTTCAAGAATACAATTTGAATTCTTGATCTTAATTTATCACTTGCAGGTGTTCAATATCCACGGACATTCTGAATTGCCAGCCGATACTTTCAATCTCTACGAGGACTTCTTTTTTACCTTGCTTCTCGATTAGCTTGCCCTTCATGCCAGTAAGATTCCCTGAAACAATCTCCACTCTTTTGCCTTTTTCAAAAGTGAGAGCTTCTCCCAGGATATCTTTTCTTTCACCTACTATTTTTCTTAAAACCTCAATCTCTTGTTCTCGAACCTCATTGAGATTACCCCTGTTCTTTAAAAAGCCTGAAACATATTCAGTCTCCAAAACACTGACATAATCCTCCCTAGTAATTTTCACGAAGACATAACAATTAATGAGAGGCACCTCATAGTGCTTAATTTTCCTTGCCCATTTCTTGGAATAGGTAAGTAGCGGAACGTAAGCGTGAATGCGCTTTTTTAGTAATTTTTGAACGACGTACTTTTCAGTCTTATACTTGGTATATACCACAAACCATCTGGCTACACTATCGTGAAGTCGATTTTCCTTGTCCCTATATGTAATTGAAGAAGCGTTCATGATTCATCAGACCACAGCAGTAGCGGCTTTGTTTTGAAACCTTCCCAGTCGATATTCAATGCTTCTTCCCTAGAATAGGTGATGTACCTAATCTTCTTAGAAATGTATTGCTCAGCACGCTCAATAAGTTCTATGAGATAATTCTTATCTACATCACCAATAAAAAGAAGGTCGATGATTTCACTGTTCATTCCCTTAGAAAGATCACCAGTTACATAAACTTTGTCTACTTCACCCAGCCTATTGACGACTCTTTCTATTATTTGATCGAAGCCAACATATTTTAAAAGGATGTTATGTACTTCCCCAAAGAGTGGATGCATTGTATTCGCAGTGAAAAATTTCTTATTTCCAACAGATGAGCTTTCTAGCATTCCAGCATCTTCAAGCCTGTTTAGTTCTACTCTAATTGCATTTGAAGATTCTCCGAATTCGCTTGAAAGCCCTCTTAGATAAGCTTTGGTATTACTGTTGAGAAAGAACTTCAACAGTAATTTTATTCGAGTCTTAGATGAAATGAGTGTTTCTATCATACAAAACGAGTAAAATAATTACTCAATTATAGTATAAATTTAATATTATTTATGAAGCATTCATTGTGTCTCGGTAGATTTTTCTAGCGATTACAAAGAGTGCTCCTATAAAGACACCAAGAAAACCTCCTAGCAGTAGGGCTTTTAAAGTTGATTCCTGATCGGGCCTAATAGGGCTTATTGGGGCATCGATTAAGGTTACAAAGGGGGTCTTACTCTTAAGCGTAAAGTCAGCAATTTCCAAATTCTTTGCTGATTCGGCATACATCAAGCCTAACTTCTGAATTTCCCTATTGAGACGATTCTTAGTGAGTTTTTCCGTTTCACTAAATACACTTCGCCTTGATTCGATGAAATTAGCTAGACGATAGTCCGCAGCAGTGAGTTCAGAGTATATGGAATCGCTCTTTATTTTCAAAAGATCATATGTCAACTTTTGACCGCCTACTGTCTTATCTGTATAGAACTTTGACAATTGCTCAAAATAATTATTTGCAAGTACTATTGAAAGTTCTTCATGTTGGGTACTCGCACTTATGGATAGAATTCCACTATCTTCATTATAGCTGCTACTAACAAAGCCAGCTGTAGTTTCGCTCCCTAGAATATGAGACTTCACTTTTTTTGTGGCTTTGTTTTCAAGCGTTGAAAATATAGGAATTGAATCATGGAAGTACCTGAAACCCTTCAACGGGTCTTGTTTACGATTAAGTAAACTAGGTTCTCTTGACCAATTCTCCAAAGTATCTAAATTGTTAATGACGTGGTTGCCAATGAAATCCAGCCTTCCACCAATTGGGACTTTTTTAAAAATCACCTTTTCTGTGATCTTTCGAGACTTCATCAGCTGGAGCATCTTATCCAAATTGTATTCTCCACTTCTACCACCACCTCCTAGACCAAAGGAGCCAAGAACACTCGATATCGCAGAAAAACCACCACCTTCATCTTTATTTACCATAAAGGTGAGTTGAGCTGGATATTTCACTTCAGATTTGAGTGCCTTGTATGTCATGTATGCGGCAATGGGGATGGCAATCAAGGCAATCAACCACCAGTACTTCCAGAGCTCTCTCCAGAACTCTCCAAGCTTTAAGATGAGCTCTTTGAGGGTAATCTCATCATCCGCGATATATTTTTCTTGCTGTCCTCCCATAAAATTACTTGTAGTTCAAATTAGGTGCCAGCCACCTTTCCATTTCAGACTTTAACATGCCTTTTCGTTCAGCATAGTCATCCAACTGTTCTTCTGTAATATTTCCGACACCAAAGTAAGTCGAATCAGGGTGGCCGATGAACCATCCACTTACAGAAGCGGCTGGATACATAGCGTTTGATTCAGTTAATGCAATACCTGTTAATTGCTCAGCATCTAGTAGTTCAAACAATATTGGTTTTTCTGTATGATCTGGGCAGGCAGGATAGCCAGGAGCAGGTCTAATCCCAATATATTTTTCAGCAATTAGGTCTTTATTATTGAGATTTTCCGATTTAGAATATCCCCAAAGATTTCGTCTCACTTCCGCATGTGCAAATTCCGCAAAAGCCTCAGCAAGCCGATCAGCAAGCGCCTTTAACAAGATGGCACTATAGTCATCATGTTCACCTTCGAACTCAGCTACCTTTTTTTCTATATTTCCACCAGCAGTAACTGCGAATCCGCCAATAAAGTCATGATTTGGTGAAACAAAATCCGCTAGGCAGTAATTTGGTTTTCCCGCCGCCTTTTTTCTTTGTTGTCTAAGATGATGGCTTACAAATGGTCTGCGACCTTCGATCAAGATATCGTCGCCACGAGATCGAGCTGGAAAGATTCCTACAACCCCATTGGCTTCGATCCACTTCTCTTCCACAACTTTTTTGAGCATCAGCTGCGCATCCTTGAAAAGTTTTGTTGCTTCTTCACCTACGACTTCATCTTCCAAAATGGCCGGATACCTGCCATGTAATTGCCAGCTGATGAAGAATGGTGTCCAATCGATGAAGGGTAGCAGTTTCTTTAGATCTAGTTTTTGATATGAAGTGAGACCTATTTTCTTAGGCGTTGTTGGTTGATAAGATGACCAATCTATTTGAACTTTGTTAGCTCTAGCTTCTGAAAGAGAAATGTATTTTTTCAAATCCTTCCTTGCAGCTCTTTTCTCTCGAAGCATCTTGTACTCCTTTCTTGTGTCAAGAAAGAAGTTGTTCCTGTCATTTTCATTTTCTGTTAGTAAGGCTGAAGCTACACCGACACTTCTGGAAGCATCTAGTACATGGACAACAGGACCCGAGTACTCTGGTTCCACTTTGACAGCAGTATGAATCTTTGAGGTGGTAGCACCCCCAATTAGTAAGGGAAGTTTCATCCCGCGCCTTTCCATTTCCGCGGCTACGTAGACCATTTCGTCTAATGAAGGAGTGATTAACCCACTTAGACCGATGATATCAACATTTTGTTTTATGGCCTCATCCAATATCTTATTAGCAGCGACCATCACCCCAAGATCTATGATTTCGTAGTTGTTGCATCCTAAAACTACTCCCACAATATTCTTCCCGATGTCATGGACATCTCCTTTCACTGTTGCCATTAGGATCCGACCCTTTGAAGAAGAATGACTCGATTGCTTGGCCTCCTCGATATAAGGGGTCAAAATGGCAACTGCTTTCTTCATCACCCTAGCGCTTTTCACAACTTGAGGTAGAAACATTTTACCAGCACCAAAAAGATCTCCGACCCTATTCATACCAGCCATGAGTGGCCCTTCGATTACTGATAAAGGCTGATCGTATTGTTGTCTTGCTTCTTCTACATCTACATCTATGTAGTCAGTAATTCCCTTCACCAAGGAATGCGCAAGCCTATCCTGAACAGATTGCTTTCTCCATTCGAGATCAAGAATTCGTTTCTTTCCCGAACCCTTTACTTCCTCTGCATAATCAGTAAGCGCATCTGTTGCACCTGCGTGCCGATTGAACAGAACATCTTCAACTTTCGTAAGCAAGGCAGGTGGAATTTCTTCATAAACCTCGACCATTCCTGCATTCACGATTCCCATATCCATTCCAGCTTGAATGGCATGAAATAAGAATGCAGAGTGCATGGCTTCTCTTACCACATTATTACCTCTGTAAGAAAATGAAATGTTACTTACTCCACCTGAAATCAATGCCCCAGGACATTGCTTCTTGATCATGCGGCATGCTTCAATGAAGTTCATTGCATATGCATTATGTTCTTCTATTCCTGTTGCAACAGCAAAGATATTGGGGTCGAAGATAATGTCTTCGGCAGGAAAGCCGACTTCCTTGGTTAGAATGTCATATGCGCGCTTGCAAATTTCCACCTTTCTTTCTGTCGTGTCTGCCTGTCCTTCTTCATCAAAAGCCATAACAACAGCAGCGGCACCATAACGTTTTACAATTTTGGCCTGGTCCTTGAATTGCTCTACTCCTTCCTTCATGGAGATCGAGTTAACAATGCATTTTCCTTGGACACATTTAAGGCCTTCTTCTATGACACTAAATTTAGAAGAGTCAATCATAATGGGCAGCTTTGCAATGTCTGGTTCCGACATTACTAAAAGGAGAAATTTTTTCATGGCATCTATGGAATCGAGCATTCCTTCATCCATGTTGATATCAATAATTTGAGCGCCTCCTTCAACTTGATGCCTTGCCACAGAAAGAGCTTCTTCGTAATTTTCTTCTTTTATGAGTCTGGCGAACTTTCGAGATCCCGTGACGTTTGTTCTTTCTCCTATATTGATAAAATTGAGATCCTTCCTAACTATCAGCGGTTCTAATCCAGCATACATTGGAAGGGGGTCTACTTTTGGGATTTTCCTTGGCGGGATTTTCTCAATGGCCTCACACATGGCCTTAATGTGCTCTGGAGTAGTCCCACAGCAACCTCCAATAATGTTAACGAATCCACTAGATGCAAAGTCGCGAATAAAGTCCTGCATTTCTTCTGGGGACTGGTCATATTCACCAAATTCATTTGGTAGTCCGGCATTTGGATAAGCAGAAACATAAACTTCAGATATCTTACTGAGTGTCTCAACATAAGGCCGCAATTCTTTGGCTCCTAGGGCACAATTTAGGCCTACACTGAACAGATTAATATGCTTAATTGAAATCCAAAAAGCTTCTATAGTTTGTCCAGATAGGGTTCTACCACTTGAGTCTGTTATGGTTCCAGAGACCATGATAGGGAGATCACTTCCCCTTTTATCCTGTAGACGGTCGATGGCGAAAAGGGCGGCCTTAGCATTTAAGGTATCAAAGGCTGTTTCTACCAAAAAAAGATCTACGCCTCCATCAACCAAACCTTTTGCTTGCTCATAGTAGGCCTCTACAAGGTCGTCGAAGTGCACGCCCCTCATTCCGGGGTTGTTAACGTCTGGAGAAATTGAAGCCGAACGTGTCGTTGGGCCTAGTGCTCCTGCAACAAATCTGGGCTTATCAGTGTATTCCAAAGTAGCTAACTTTGCAATTTTAGCAGCCTCTAGATTAATCTCATACACTAAATCCTGCATATCATAGTCTGCCATTGAGATGGCATTGGCATTAAAAGTGTTGGTTTCTATGATGTCACAACCTACATCTAGATATTCTTTGTGAATAGCCTTAATAATATCAGGTCTAGTAAGTACTAGTAGGTCGTTATTGCCCTTAATGTCTTTATGAAAGCTCTGAAAGCGCTTTCCTCGAAAGTCATTTTCTGTCAACTTGTACCTCTGGATCATTGTGCCCATCGCACCATCAAGTACAAGAATTCTTTCTTTTACAACATCTCTAACAGAAGCTTTTCCCATCATAAGCCTGCAAAATTAGTGAATAGGATGCTTAATAAAGACATTAGAAGGTAAATTATCATAGACGGATGTCTTAATCAGAACGGTAGATGAGAAATAAGCAATACTACTTCAATGCTAGAGGTGAATCTTTGGTTCCCAAAAATTAATTCGAATGGCACCAGACAGAATCAAATTATTAAAGTTAAGACTAGAGATATCAGATACTTGTGACCTATAGCTTAGGTTAGCCTCAAGAAAGTAATTTGGTAGCAATTCGTAGGATGCCTTATTGATAGATAAAAGCGTCCTCGAAGACGCTCCTTGTAGTAGATTATTTCCAAACTCTGACGGTTTTTCAGATGAGGGTCTTAAAACATCTGCACCATATAAGGTTGCTTCCGTATCTAGGCCTTGGCGGATCAGATAGTTGTTGCTCGTTAGACTAAGTCTTGGGGATAGGTAGTGGCTAGCAGTGAAGTTGAATTCTTCGAAGTTGGCACCCAAAGGATGTGCAAGAGCTTGATTAGCATGGGAATAGTTAGCACCACTTCCATGCCCAAAGGTATATGGCCTTACCCGATTGTATTCCAATCCAAGGTCTAAATTATCTAGTCCAAATGCATCTATGTATCTAATTCCTGCCTGAATGCCAAACTTGTTGGCCCACCAGCCATTTCTTTCTATAAGTAAGTCTCTGACTTTGAATTCGTCCACTAATAGTTGACCATACAATTGAAACCGTTTTGCAAAATTCCACTTTCCGTTGAGTCCGATTAATACATTGTCTGAACTAGCAAGGTTATATTCAACTAGACGATAGAGAATTATTGGGTTCAAATATTGCAAGTCAAAATTGCCATCCCTCTCAAAGATTACACTTTCGAAGATCCCCAGTTCTATGTTTTGGTGCTTAAAACTCAAGTAATGGGTCGTCATATACTTTCTGGGTATAATCGTGCCGGTTGGATTATCCTTTGTGGAAATCGGGATAAGTTCAGCAAAAATGTTTTGATAATGCAGCTTCCAGATCTTTGTGTTAAACTTAAGATAGAGGTAGTTGTTGGTAAAGTCTGAGAGTAAGAGAGACCTATTGCCGTTTCCTAAAAACTGATTGTTGTTTCCAAATTCTATTCCTATATTCTTAGAAACCTTTGCATTGATATATGCTGTGGCATTAAGAAAATCATACCCATTCAATCCGTCAATAACTCCAGATCTGTAGTTCTTATAAAATCCGTTCCCGGGAACAGCACGAAATTTATTGACATAGTTATTGATATAAGACGGAAAGACAGCTTGAGACTCTAAGATGTCAGTATAGAAGAAAACCTTGTCGTTCACCTGACCACTAATCGCGATCCCTCTACGGTTTTCAAAAGTTACTGAGGACTGTGAAAGATCCCTTCCTCCTCCGAAGAAAACAATGGGGTTGACTTTAAGTGAAAAGCCTTTTGCTTTGATTTGCGCGAAGTAGTTTCTATTTGAATAAAAGTACTTGAGAAGCTTTTTCTGAGGTTCGATGATTTGCTCAATTGCACTTTTCTGGACAGCGGATGAGGTATAAAATGTATTACTGCTATCTATGAATTCTGTACTACTACTTTCATGATGGTGAACCTTATTCCAGAACTCCGGATAGTCTCTGACAAGCTTAGCTGCAATATATTGATCCACCCGTGCCAAGCTTTCAAAGGTGTCGATAGTTTCTTGAAAAACACTCCTTGAAGAGAACTCTCCGATTCCTGAATGAAGATTTGACTTCCCCGAGATCTCCAACCTTCTTGCAAAATCATGGATGTCTGAGTGCAGCGGAATGTGTGTATATTGGGCACTAAGCAAGCAAGGTAGAATGATCAATAAGAAGTATAGATGCTTCATGCTACAAATATAGGCATACAGATTAATTTGAGAATGTGATCAAGCCAAATCGAGTTGAGTTTTTCACAACTATCACTAGTACTAAACAATGGTGAAAGAGTTATTGAAACATTTCTTTTTCTATTAATTCACAAAGAATGTGCCCCACTAGAATATGCATTTCTTGAATTCTCGGAGTTTGCTCAGAAGGAATAATGATCTGGGATTCGCATTCAGAAGCAAGGATCACTCCCCTTAGTCCTGTTATTAGAACCCGGTGAATACCCATTTCCTCTGCCTTCGAACTAAGTTTAAGAATATTTTCAGAACGGCCAGAGGTGCTTAGTAAGAATAGTAAATCATTCTCACGACCATGGGCTTGCAGGGCTCTTTCAAAGGCGTGGGCATAACTGTAGTCATTAGAAACAGCAGTAAGAAAGGAGACGTTATCAGAAAGACAAATTGCGTCCAAGGGATCGCGATCTAAAAGAAACCTACCAGATAACTCACATGCCAAGTGCTGAGCTTGGGATGTAGAACCGCCGTTTCCTGCAAAAAATATTCGTCGTCCTGACTGCAATGTTTCGATCGCAATTTTAGCTATTTCTCCAATATTTGAACAGAAATCCTCGTCAGTTAGGATGCTGGAACTGAGCAAACTATTTTCGAATATTCTATCCTTTATTAATTCTAGCATACACGCATGAGATATTCGCCATAGCCACTTTTGATTAATGGCTCAGCTAATTTTTTAAGTTGATCACAAGAAATAAAGCCCATTCGGTAGGCTACTTCTTCTATGCAACCAATTTTGTAGTCTTGTCGTTGTTCTATTACTCTTACAAACTCGGATGCATCCGCCAGAGATTGAAAGGTACCTGTATCTAACCATGCTGTGCCTCTATTCATAATTCCCACAGAGAGCTCATTGAGAGACAGGTATTCTTGATTTACTGAAGTAATTTCATATTCGCCGCGAGCAGAAGGCTTTAATTGACGAGCAATTTGAACCACCTTATTATCATAGTAATACAATCCTGGAACGGCATAGTTAGACTTCGGTTCTTTGGGCTTTTCTTCTATTGAAATGGCCTTGTTTTCAGAATCAAACTCCACGACACCATACCTCTCAGGATCATGAACAGGAAAAGCAAAAACCCTTGCTCCTGAATTCAATTGTGCAC
>CAZMYK010000074.1:0-11165 GCA_964570435.1 uncultured Saprospiraceae bacterium
AAGGACCGAGCTTCTGTGATGGATTATCCTCATCCCTATATTGCACTTGATAATGAGGGGAGTATCGATATGAGCAAGTCATACGCAGTTGGGATCGGAGAGTGGGACAAGAAGACCGTGATCTATGGCTACCAAGATTTTCCGGATGGCACAAATGAGGAGCTAGAGTTGAAAAAATTCCTAGATGAATCAATTAGTGAAGGCTACCAATTCATTTCTGATTCGGACGCAAGACCTGCAGGTGGTGCCCACCCACATGCCCACCTGTGGGACAATGGGAAGTCACCAAGTGATGAACTAAGTAGGCTGTCACTGCTTAGAGAGAAGGCCATGGCGAAAATAGGGTCCTCATCAATTCCGACGGGCACACCCTATTCGCACTTAGAAAATGTCCTAGTTCCCCTCTACCTTGCCCACCGATACCAAGTGGAGGGTGTCTCAAAGTTGATCGGCGGGGTACACTACAACTATGCTGTCAAAGGGGATGCACATAAGGAAATTCAAGAAATCGTTTCGCCCGAATTGCAGAAGGAGGCACTTGCCACAATGCTAGGCACACTGGACCCCCAGTTTCTTGAAATTCCCGAAGAAATACTGAAGATGATTCCCCCAGCTGCCTTTGGCCATTGGAGGAACAGGGAGACCTTTAAGAGACATACATCTATGACTTTTGACCCAATTTCTGCTGCTGAGGGTAGTGCTAATCATACCATCGCCTTCCTTCTAAATGACGAACGATTGGCGCGAATAGTCCACCACCATGCGAGGGACAAAAATCACATGTCTTTGTCCACATTCCTTTCGGAAGTGAGCGAATACATCTTAGATGCAAAGACTACTAATGGCATCCAGGAGCAAATTTGTAATTCGAATCAGAGACTTTTGGTGATGCACCTCTTGCAGCTAGCAAGGAATACCAGTATTTCTGGACAGGTTGCAGCTGAATGTCAGGAAGCTTTGAAACATATAAGCGGCAAATTTGCTTCGAGAACTGGGTCGAATGCAGCTTACTTGCTTAAGATGATTGATGATGGAATGGACGTTTCGAAACCGCTTATAGAGACAACAATGCCAGTTATGCCCCCAGGTTCTCCAATAGGTTGTGGCTGATTTTGTACCTTAGGTGTGCAAATTGAACTTAAAAAATAAACCATGAAGAATTTAACTATCCTTGTATTGGCTCTATTGCCATTTCTTGGGTCGAGCCAAACTTGGTTCCCAGAGGAAGCTGTCTATACCACTACTTCGTACGTCGGAATTGAGAAAATGGAGGTCCTTGGGTCGCAAGAGGTTGAGGGCAAGTTTTATACCGTCCTAGATAGAAGGAGGATAGAAATCGATAACTTCTTGGATACAGTGATCACACACTTTGACAAGGCACTTTTGAGGACAGAAGGTGAAAAGGTGATCTACAATGATGGACTAGGAGAGCAAGTTCTGTATGACTTTGGAATGGAGGTGGGAGATTCACTTAAATGGGTCAGGATCAGCGGATATTGTGAAGCTACCTTCTACCTCGATTCGACCTTTACCAAGGAGATTAATGGAGTAACAGTGAGGGTCCAAGAAGGCCGGGTAGCGTCGAATTATTACTATTTTTTTGGAACTAGTGTAAGGATTTATGAAGGTGTAGGAGTCGTGGAGGATAGTTATGAAGATAATTGGTCATCGAATGGTTATTTGATTCCTCAGATTGGACTAACTTGCTTAGCGGACGACGTTAGACCAGACCTTTGCTCCTTTCAAAATGATGCTTTCACAATTGGTGATCCTGAAGAATGCAACATCTTAACTCCGAATTTGATTCCTTGGTTTGCCTTGGCTTATCCTAAGTGGAAGTTAGTTTTTGGTTCTATGTCGAGTCCGATGATAGGACATAGAAATTTGCGAGCTAGTGGGGATACCATCATAGAAGGACAATCCTATACCATCATTAGAAATGAAATAACCCTTTTAGAAGGAGAAAGTGATACGACTATTATCGAGGAGGAGCCTTTCTATATGCGAGAGGACACCGGTAGAGTCTACTACTGGGATGACAGCGAAGAACATCTGATCTATGACATGACCATGCGGATTGGAGACACATTGCGCTGGAGACCTTTTAAAATGGAGGAATTCCCTGATGAAATGTGCAAGACTTACTTTGTACTTGACAGTGTACAAGAGGTGTATGGTTTTTTCGGGAAATCAATAGTACAATATGGACGAGTGGTCCAAGAGGCCTTTGATGCAGTTTCAATTGTTCAGATTAAGGAAGGAGCGGGATTAACTCATTTTTACAATAATACCCTTGATGAATGGATGCTTGGTGGGCATCCGATACCTGATATTTACTTCCAGTGCTTCTTCGATGGAGGTCGCCAAGTTGGGAATCTATGCTACTGGTATGGGATTTTCAGCTCTCTAGGAAGGGAGGATGACTGTCTTGCGCTTGTTTCTAGTGTCTCCCCAGAGCCATACGAGGCATCATTAGATATTTATCCCAACCCTACCTTTGATCAACTCCGCATCCATGGAGACTTAAGTGCGGTCAAGGAAATAAGAATAATCGATGCAAGTGGTAAATTAATACTGATCTCTCCACCAAGTGAAAGGCTGGGCCTAGGTCAGATTATGCCAGGACTTTACTTTCTCCAAGCCGAGCTTTCTGCAGGAGGAGTTCTAGTTCACAAATTCATCAAGCAGTGACTAGTCAAGTGTTTAGTTTTTCTTCAGCCATTCTGTGGCAGTATCCAGGGCTGGATCGCCCTCACTCGTAGATGTGATAAGGATGTCTGGCGCCACCCCGTCGGGGTAGGGATTCTTTTTTCTATCGTAGTAATATGAGGTTGCTAGAAAGATCTGTGATCCATCGGACATCTTAAAGGTACTATTAGTCGTAGTGTACCTTGCTGTCTTCGACCCGAAAAGAAGGGAGTCATCTCTGTTTTTGAAGGCAAGGGCAAGAATTTCTCCTGAGCTTCCTGTTTGATCAGAAACAAGCACCGCCACTTTAGGATCCTGCTTGAAAGGGAGGTAGGGTTTTCGACTTACTTTTGTCATTACGAGCTCATCCATAGATGCTTGACCATCTTCATAGATCCAGGCTTGAAAGGAGGTATCCAGACCAAAGTATCCTGAAATACCTTCGCCTAGGATGGGCCCGATACCAGCTAGCATAGGCCAACAATTTCCACCTCCATTATTGCGTAAATCTACAACCCACCCTTCGAGCTTGGGGTGGTCCAGATCTTCTATCAAATTTTGTAAACTGTCTGCGAATTTGACCAACATAGCAGAATCTCCACTAGCAACGTGTGGGACAGAAAGGTAGGCAATTGTAGAATCTAAAATCCTACCTGATGTGAATATCATGCTCGACTCAGGGTCATCAGCAGAACTGGACCAATTATTCGTTGTCTCCGAATTCATGAAGAAACTGTGTGAATCTATTGTTTTTAGGACCATATCAAGCGTTGCATCGAGTGTCTGCTTGCTTGTGTCACATCCCCGAAACAGGTCCCACTTCTTAGCTAGAGTCATTGAATCCAGGTCATCTTTATACAAGGATTGTTCTAGAATTATGGACAAACTTTCTTCTTGGAATGAACGATGAGAGATATTAGTGCAATCAGCTTCCATCAGTTCATTTACTTGGATGCAGTCAATGCTAAGACTACCCTTGCCGCCAAGGTATAAACCAAAGGCCAATTGGTTCGCCCTTTCATAGACCCAAATTTCAGCAGTGATTTCAACCCATTCTTCCGAGGTCTTCAAGTCTAGTTTTTCTCCAGCCTTGTAGGCTACCCACTTGCCGTCTTGCTTTGTAAAAGCAAACATTGAGATCTCAGCAGAGGAATCTACAGTTTCGGCCATGACCCTCCCCTTAATTTCCAGCTTACTTAGTTTATGAGACGGTAAATGGAGCTCCTGAGTAAAATACGGAACAGACTGTTCGGATGTATTTTCTATAATGACTGAATTCTTACTTTTGCTACCTTTTAAGTCCTCTACAATCCTCATGGGGAAGTCACCTGGAATTTCCCAATTTTCTGTACCATCGCTAAAGTCTAGGTTTTTGGCAAGAGAACTGATACCTTGACCATTAATTGGAAGTGCTATTACAATGTTGAAAAGAATTATTAAAGCCCGCATATCTATTATTTCTGTTGATGCATAGGTAGCGGAATTTAAGTGATTTCTACCTACCTTTTACACGAGTGCAGAAATTGCATGATGAGTGCAGGAATAAGAACTAAGTAATTAGGTAGATTCGTAATTAGAATGAGGACAAAATTATCTCTCTATTGGCTTTGCCAGATTTGTGGTTGGGGAATTGCAGCCCTGTATTGGTCATTGTATCAGATTGTAGGTGAAGATTCATTCCTTGTTGGAGCCTTAACAGTTGTGTTTTTGTTATTGATGGGGATCGGTTCCACCCACTTTTACAAGCTTAGGGCTCATGCCTGGGGCTGGCCCAATCTTGACCTTTGGAAGCTTCTACCTCGTATGGGATTGGCCTTGCTTGCGCTGACTTCCATATACCTAGTAGTTTGTCTGCTCGTGATAACTTGGGCCTTCGGAAGACAGGATACAGATGCTATATTAGGCATGCTTACTGGAGGTATCAGGTATATGACGATCTGGCTCTTGGCCTTTCACTTATATCACTTTGCGGGGTCACGTAGGAAGGCAGAGATCGACCAAAAAAGATTTGAAAACCTGGCCCTTTCCGCAAAGTATGATAGATTGAACGCGGAGTTGAATCCCCACTTCTTGTTTAATTCATTGAATAGCATCAAGGCTTTAATCCTAGAGGACAAGGATAAGGCAAGAACCGCAGTTGATACCTTGAGCACGATGCTACGACATTCCTTGAAACTGACAGACAAGGTGACCATTCCTCTGGAGGAAGAAATCAGACGAATCAAAGCCTACATTGAATTAGAAAAGATAAGATTCGAAGAAAGACTGGAGGTAGTGTTCGAGGTGAATGAGAAATTGCTAAGTCATAAGGTTCCTCCTTTGTGCATCTACAATTTAGTGGAGAATGCAATAATACATGGCTTAGATAAAAGCAAAAAGGGCGTTAGGATTGAGATTAAGTGCGATCTTATCGATGACTTCGTCCATCTCCAGGTGAAGAGCAATACTAGCTTGAAAGAAGGGTGGTCCTATGGAAAAGGTTTGAC
This sequence comes from uncultured Saprospiraceae bacterium, assembly GCA_964570435.1. GTDB lineage: Bacteria > Bacteroidota > Bacteroidia > Chitinophagales > Saprospiraceae > Portibacter. The sequence goes on from CAZMYK010000074.1 coordinate 5,175, forward strand.
GAATATCAAAGAACGTCTCGACCTAATATACAACAAGGAGGCTGCCCTTACTGTTGCTGAGGAAGGGCCATTTGTATTCTCTAAAATTCTAATTCCCAGGAACTTATGAATGTCATACTAGTAGATGATGAGCGGCTAGCAAGGCGTGAATTGCAGTACCTGCTTTCAGGTTATGATGACCTAAATATTAAAGGGGACTTTAGGGATGTGGACTCTGCCCTAGACTTTATCAAAAAGCACCGCCCGGACTTGATTTTCTTAGACATTAATATGCCTGAGAAGGATGGCTTCGACTTGCTTGAGGAGATTGAAGATGAAACTATCCAAGTCATCTTTACTACCGCCTATGACCAATATGCCATCAAGGCCTTCGAACACCATGCCTTGGATTATCTTCTTAAGCCTATAAATTCTGAAAGGTTGGAGCAATCGCTGAAAAGGGCAAGAAAGACCTTGGAATTATTGAATCGGGAAAACCAACTTGCGGAGCTAGGTAATATGCTTCATATTATGAGTGACGATGTCTCGTATGATCTTCACATTCGGGACATTGATCTGCTGGAGTCGTATGGTAATTATGTCAAGATACATTTTGGTGATCAAAAGTTACTGCATCATATTTCACTTAGAAACCTTGAACAGCAACTTAGGGGGCATCATTTTTTCAGGGCCAATAGGTTTACCTTGGTTCCGATCCATAAGATTAGGGAAGTGAACCGGTATTCTAAGTCGAGAATTAGTTTTGATATGGAGAATGGGAGCAAGGTCATTTGCTCTGAAAGAAAGACAGTAGCATATCGGCGAATGATCAAGAAGAAATAGATTTCTTCCAAATGTTCATCACCTGCCTCTTACTAACTCTGTGGTCACCATCATACGGCAAAATCTCTAATTCAAGTTCGTTTTTTAGGATGATAGACTCTACCATCTTGATCCTTTTTTCGTTGATGAACGGATCAGAAAGACCGTAGGTATAGTAGATTTTGATCTCGTCTAGATTAGACTCACTCTTTCTTAGGTCAATATCTTCAGGTATCCAACAGCTATATGGGATAAGAAAGTCTGCCTGGATTTTTTGTGCATGAAGCCATCTAAACATGGTAGTTCCGCCCTGCGAGAATGCGAGTACCGTCTTAGAGCATTTCTGAGGAAGGAGGTCCTGGTATTTTCGATACAAGGCGGTCAAATATTCAGAGAAATCAGAAATTTCATGTAGGCGGTCCCGTTTCGTCATCCAATTGGCAACCGCATCTCCCCCCATTCCCTTGGCATATTGTCTATTTAGGCCCTCGGGTGAAACGACGAAGTGTGTCTCTGGGTCAAAGTCTGCAAACTTGTAGATCATCTGTTCGCAGGTCATCTTAGAGCCATGTAATAGAAACCAGAAGTAGCGGGTGCCTGCATTGAGATTGCCCCATGTGGTATACCTTGCTGTCTTCTTAGTTGGGAAGTGTTCGGTCTTTATTTTCATGTGAGAAATATAGGTAATCCCGTGGAATATTGATGGAATTGTACACAATTAGCACCTGGGCGCCGATCGATAGCACCATTCATTGGGGATTGTAAAATGGCCTTAACAACGAATGAAAATTAAGCTTGCGGAGGGCCTTTGCAAATATGTTAGCAAGAGAGCCTGAAATTACGAGTATTTTGATGATTTCGTACTTTAATGTATGATATATTGAAATATTTGTATAAATAGTGATTATTTGGTGAAATAACTTGCATGAATGTGCCAATTGGTTGTATATTTACATTATCGAAAGCGATGAATGACTTAGTGTTTTAGTTTTATAGGTCATCAATGAAATACTGTGAGGTGATGAAACAGGCAGACATGCCCTCTTGTCTCGGGGGTGGAGGTCACGCGATAAAGTGGTTTTAAAGTTTAGTTACACTAGACTTTAAAGCTTAGCTAAGCGCTCCGTGGAGGTTCGAATCCTTCTCTCACAGCTAGTAAAGCTCAAGCAGAATTTTCTGCTTGGGCTTTTTTTATGTCTAGATTTATCCAAGCATCAAATCGACTATGTCCCGTAGGGACTCACTATAGGAGGAATCTCACAGCTGTTAACTCGTTCCTTGATGCCCTAGTCCCGTAGGGACTCACTATTGGTCGCTGATATCTCACTGCTATCAACTTCTGTCTTGCTTTCCTTGTCCCGTAGGGACTAACTATAGGTCGCCGGAATCTCACAGCTAGCAACTTGTGTCTTGCTTTCCTTGTCCCGCAGGGACTAACTATGGGTGGCCACAGTTGTCATCAGTGTTTTGTTGTGCCGTAGGTACAATCTATTATTCCTCAATCCTCGGCTTCTTCCTTAAACTCTTAAGCTGTGACCTCCGGGTCTTGAATTTACGATTGTTTTCCCTTGATGATTTAGTAGGACTAGTACGTTTTCTTCGCTTGCGATCATGAAAAGCTAGCCCTAACAGCTTATTCCACTTCCGAATAGTGTTTTCCTTGTTTCGTAGCTGAGATCTTGATGATTCATCGTGGATGACCATGATGCCTTCCTTGTTGATATGATGGCTTAGGCGCGCTAGAATTCTATTGCGTTGACTCGCTGTTAGGTGTAGCGAAGAAGAAATATCCCACCTTAAAGTAACTCGTGTTTCTACCTTGTTGACATGCTGGCCACCAGAACCACTCGACCTACTGGTCTTAAACTCTAATTCGCTTTCCGCATCCCGTCCTATTTTTTGTGCTTCTTGGTTCATACAATTGAAGAATATTATTTGTGCTTGCCCTATCCATGATATCGGCCATCAGGTTCTACAATGATAATGAGATTACTTGAAGGCAAAAAAAAAGCCACCTCGAAAGGTGGCTATCTAAGTATTTCGTATCGTTTGACTACTTAACCATAATCTGAACTGGAACGGCAACGTTGTCCCAAGCCATCATAAGTGTAGCACTTGTGTCTCTTAATTGATCAATGAAAATAAGGAAGGACTCAACACCCACGTCTCCGAGGTTTGCAGCATCAACCTTTGCAGTTAACACAGGCTTAGCATCTGCATATGCTCTAGGTGATCCTTCTGTGTAAGTCATAAAGTGTACTTCCCATACGGAAGCGCCTGGAGTTGTCATTAGGGCATATGTCCCAGCTGCAAGATCTTGACCTTCTACTTTAATGTCTTTGTTGATGGTAAATTTAGTAACCGCATTTGCACCTGTTCTCCACATCTTATCATAGGGTACCAGTTCTCCGAATACTTTTCTGTCTTTCACACCAGGACGTGAGTATTCGATGGTTACATCAGTTGTACCTACTTTTTGTTCTACCTTGCTGAATGGTGAAGGAGCCGCTTTTTCATCCTGTGCATTAACGCTTACTGAAAATGCTAAAAAGGCTATTGCTAGAAAAGCCGTCAAAAATTTTTTCATTTTTTAGAATTTGATTTGTTAAGCTGCTAATGTATGGCTTTCTTTTTTATGTCTATGTCTCTCGGCAAAGATGAACGAAATTTAAGGATTAATTAACATTGCTAATGGCAAGTACAGGCAGCACTTTCTAGGTCCTGTGTTTTTTCATGAACTCGACCGGTGTCAATTGGTGCTTTTCTCGAAAGGCCTTGTAAAACGTTGCCTTGCTCTTAAATCCACTTTTTTCTGCTAAAGCCGAAATCTTAAAGTGGGAATTTGATTTGTCAAGGATTAGTTTTTCGATATGGTCTACCCGATAACGATTGACAAATTCATAGTAGCTAGATCTGTAATAAAGGTTGAAAAGACGGCTAAGTTCGACATTGCTGATGGCCGTAATTTCAGAGAGGATTCCCAGTGTGAGGTCTGAATTCAAGTAGGGCTTTTCCTCCTTCATTACTTTTTCAAGTCGTTCTGCAAGACTTGTCAAATGAGACTTTTGACCTGCCAGGTTTTGATATTTTTTTTGGTCGAAGAACTTTTGAAATGATAGGACCTTGAAGACTCGGTAGATCAGTAGGAAAATGAAAAGAGTCAGTAGACACATCATTGACTGTTCAAATACAATAACATATGAAGTCCTAATGAAGCAGTAGGTCAAGCCATAAGTGACCAAAGTAGCAAGGAAGATCCACGTAAACCATCGGATCGACGTATTCTGATCTTCTTCACTGCCCTTAGAAATTAATCTCGCGGATAGGATTAGAAAGTAGATGGAACTTACAAAAAAGATGAGCATCCAAAGATCCAAATAGGATTGGGCATCACGTACTCCAAAAATTGACCAAATATTTATTCTGAATACTGCGAAGACCGCTTCTAATAGGAATAAGGTAGGTATAATGAGAATCAAAAGATCTTTTATGGAAAGTGTCCAATCAGATTTTCTTAGTGCCTTAATCAATAGGTAGTACAGGGGTGCTATACTCATCCACGCTATATTTCCAAGTATGGAAATTAGAAAATGGCGGACCCCCTGCTTAAGAAGCAAGTAGTATGCCGTCATAAGGATGATGTCCAAGAGCAGCCACGATGTTGCTTTTTTAAGATCTGAAAACAAGGGTTTGTGCAGATTTATGCCCACCAGCAAGACAAGTGCTTGCAGGGACCCAAAGGCAAAAAGAATACTAAAAAGGTCTAATTGCATTTCATAAAATTAGGACCTTCTAACAGAATACACTGTAAGAGTAGTGTTTATTTCGTTCATCTTAGCTGAGTTGAACTTCTGAAAGCTCCCACGGGGTATGGGTTTTCAAGAAGTACCGTAAAATAGCGGAAAATTATAAAGTTGATGAAAAAATTTAAACTTACTCTTATCGCATTGGCCATTGTGTTCGCTTCCCTAGACACAAGTGCACAGAAAGTAGAGACTTTGGTTTTCAAGACCTCTATGAATTTCGAAGCCATTAATTGGCTTCCAGACGGAAGGATTTTCGTAGCAGACTATGGAAATGGCCGCCTCTACAAATTGAGCATCAATGGCTTTGTAGAAACATTGGTTACTGAATTTGCTAATATTGCTGGTGGAGGTGTTGATCAAAATGGAAATTTCTATTTTTCTGGGATTTCTAATGGTACGGTAAATCGGTTAAATGACGGCGGATTCACACAAGTTGCATCTGGATTTAATCAACCTGTAGGGATACTACCTAGTGAGACAAGTGCAGAAATTTTCTTAGCAGTCTATGGAGAGAATGCAGTTTACCAGGTGAATGTCTCTGATGGAAGCAAAACTAAAATAGCGCAAGGTCAGGGAATTAATGGTCCTGATGGGATGGTCTTCGACGATGAGGGCAATTTGATTGTGGCGAATTTTAATACACAGCGAATACACAAGATTGATAAGGATTTTAATGTTTCCTTGTTTGCTGATTTACCGGTTGTGGGATTCGCAGGTTACATAGCCAAGAATGACGAACATTATTTTATACCCTCCATTGCAGGTCATAAGATTTTCCAAATCACTAAAGATGGGGAAGTTAGTGAGCTCGCAGGTTCTGGGGAAGAAGGGAATGCTGATGGTGACTTTTCGACAGCTAGTTTCAGTAATCCCAATGGTATAGCACTAAACCCTGCCGGAGATACCATGTTGGTCTCAGATGGGTCGAGGATTAGAATGATTACGGGGTTTAAGTCAACAACATCTTCACTGGAAAGACCGGAGGAGCCTTCAATAACATTGAGCCCCAACCCATGTGGTGATCTATTGACCATAGATATTGAAGCAGAGGGTCAAGTTCAAAAGCTCGAGATTTTTAATGCTAGTGGCCTTTCAGTTCTGAGCGATACTACTTCAATTACAACCTCGCACCAGGTCGATGTAAAGGATCTAAGTGCTGGAATATATTCAATGGTCATTCACGTGGAAGAGGGCAAGAAGACCAAGGTTCTAAAGTTTGTTAAGATCTAGTTGACTTTGGATGTTTCTCACTTTGTCAAGTTGACGAATTGAGAAAAATAAGGCTCAATCAGAACTTTCTGATTGGGTCTTTTTACTTTTGAATTGCCAGTTTTTCAACCTCAATCTGAATGAATTTTGGCAGATAACTAGGAGTGCAATTCTT
>CAZMYK010000075.1:0-5959 GCA_964570435.1 uncultured Saprospiraceae bacterium
AAATGTATTAGTAACTCCTGAGAAGTCTGGATATGCAATTGCTACCATGGACTTTGACGAGTGTGTAGATATAGATTCCGTGTGGATACAGATCGATTCCCTACCTTCAATGGAATTTGAAGTGATCGTTGAAAAGGATATGTATTGCATTGGGGAAGTCATTGCAATTGCTTCTGCTGGCTTCGATCCGGTCGATTTTCCAAATATCGAATTTCTATGGGATTCGGCACCGGGGATCGTTTCAGAACTAGATGAAAGAAACCTAGCCATCATTGCGGCAGATACCGCTACTTTCAGACGTGTCACGACTAATGGCGCATGCATGGATACAATAGAGCATGAGATTTTTGTTTTGGATCCAGTAGTAGGCATTATTGTTTCAGATACTTCTGCCTTATGCCCCTTCGATCCAGTGCAGTTGATGATAGAGTCAGAACATGAGCTTGAAAATATTATGTGGGAACCAGGTATGCCAGACCTTTCTTGTGATGACTGCATCGATCCAATTGCTTCTGTGGGACAGACTACAATAGTCACTGCATCAATGGATGCCGATGGATGTCCAGCCACAGCCATGGCGGAGGTTAAGATTAAAGATCTAGCTCTTACAATTTCATTCGATCAAAACAATGTGTGTCCCGGAGCTATAGTGCAAGCGAGTCTCCAAGCCAATGCAGCAATCACGGAAGTTAGCTGGAGTCCTTCGAATGGATTATCCTGCTCTGATTGTCCTAATCCGATAATAACGGTTTCTGAATCTACGACGTTCACAGTTGAAGCGGTCGTGGACGGGTGCAATGTAACGGCTAGTAATAACTTGACTATTGATGATGGAATTCGTACCGCTCGGATTATCTTGACGCCAAATGACAGCGTCCCTGCCGGAGCGGAAATAACATTGATGGTCCAAGACGAAGCTTCATTTGGGCCTAATACAACGTTTGAATGGTTCATTAACGGAAACTCTCAAGGAATTTCTGGAAATCCATTTGTCACCACTCAAAACGACACCACATTTACTAACTACTCTGTTCGCATTGTAGATGATAATGGCTGTTTCTGGCAAGCTGAAACTCAGGCAATTGGTCTTTTCCCAAAATTTCAACTACCTAATGCCTTTACTCCTGGTACGGATCAGGTCAATGATGTCTTCCGATTGATTCAGACCCCTGTAGTAGATCTTGACAATTGGCAGGTTTCAAGGTTCCAAATCTACAACAGATGGGGCGAGAAAGTCTTCGAATGCGAGGATCGGGATTGCGCTTTAAATACCGGTTGGGATGGACGTCTAGAAAATGGTAACCTAGCTCCGCAAGAAGTATACATTTACTCCATCCAAGTAGAAATAGATAACGGTGACACCATCGACTTTAGAGGTGATGTCACTCTTCTACGATAGAAAATAAAAATCATCAAAAGAGGCCGCTGAGTTTTCAACGGCCTTTTTTTTATCACATTATAGCAACAAAGCCTCAGTAGCTTTTAATTAGTGTATAAAACTTAGTGATTCTTACCCTCCCCTCCTGTAACGCTAGCAATCTTCTGTGGACTTGTATTTGAACCTCAGAAATTGTGTTTCTTTATGAGCTAAATAGGAAACAATGAAAATTAGTATTTGTATTCTAATGCTTGCAATCCTGCTAGGTTGTACAGGAAAGGCGCAAGTTTATCCAGGCGAAACCTGGACTGACCGACTAGATCCCCAAGAAACAGGTTGGAATCAAGCCAAGCGGTCAGCCTTTAGACGATTCATAGAAGATAGCACTAATGTCACTGGACTTCTCATTATACATGGCGGTGAAGTAGTATTTGAATACGGAGATGTCAAAGAGAACAGCTACATAGCCTCTTGCAGAAAAAGCATCTTGGCATTGCTCATCGGCAAGTATGTACAGAACAATACGATTAGCTTAGACAAGAGCTTAGAAGATCTCGCCATCAGAGATGTTCAAGACCTCCTAGCAGTCGAAAAGAAGGCGACCTTAAGGGATCTGATTTCAGCAAAATCCGGTGTCTACCTTTCTGCTTCTAATAGTGGAGACTTTCGGAGGTATGCACCGCACCGAGGATCAGTGCAGCCAGGCACCTACTGGCTCTATAACAATTGGGACTTCAACCTTGCCGGTTACATTTTCGAACAAGAAAGTAAGAGCAACATATATGATGAGCTTGAGTCTCAACTTGCTCTACCCTTGCAAATGCAAGACTGGGACAGGAGTCTACAACATAAGAGTGGAGACATTTCGGTTTCGAAATTTCCTGCCTATCATATGTGGTTATCAACGAGAGATATGGCTCGTATCGGCCTGCTGATGTTGCGAAAAGGCAGGTGGAAGGGTTCCCAAGTAATTGCAGAAGAATGGATAGGTGAAATCATCAAACAAAGAACTTCTTATATAGATGCACAGAAAAATGTACCAGTTTTGAAGGAAGATGGACTTGACTTAGGCTATGGTTACATGTGGTGGTTGGTAGAAAACACCAAGGACGCAAGAATGAAGGGCGCTTATTCTGCTCAAGGAGCACTTGGTCAGAATATCACCGTTTATCCAGCGTCTGACGTCGTGCTAGCATTTAAAACCAAGAGTGCATATGGAAGACGAAACTCTATTCAGACCCAAATGAAGCTCATGAAAAAGGCAATACAGTTGTACGAGCCCATCTTGTAGTGTTGGTATTTCGTCCTCCTTCTTAAGTGCGGACGGTATTGTTAGATTTCCAATTTGAACCTAAGGTTGATTCGCCTTGAAGTGAGCGCGTTGGGAATCGCAAACTGCCTATTGTTGATCGCCTTGATCCACGTATAAGATGCCACATTTCTAATTTGAAGCATGTTTAAGACATCCAAGCTAATCCAAGATCTCTCGAAAAATCGAAGTGGATGATTTGGTCGTCTTTCCAGTCTTGATTTCTCCCATAACATGTAAGCAAAACCTATATCTACCCGTTGGTAGATCGGAAAACGGTAGGTATTTCTGTAGACTCTGTTAGATCCCTTTAAGCCAAAAGGCAGACCTGTTGCGACTCCTAAGTTCAAGTTCATTTTGAAGTTCTTGTTCTTAGGAAGATAGTCTTGAAAAAACATGTTCAGTGACATTAGTTGGTCAGTAGGCCTTGCTACCCAGTTAACTTGTGTGGCTACTGAATCACCAACTTCACGCTGTAAGTGCTCGACCCCGACCAATTGCTCCCTCGTACGGAGGAAGCCTAGATTGACCCATGATTCGGCCCCTTCTACGAATTCACCATTCACACGGATATCTATACCTGTTGCGAAGGCATTGGCATCATTTAACCCAGAATATCTAATTCTAACATTGTCAATTTCATACGAAACGACATCCCACATCTGCTTGTAATAGACCTCTGTAATGAGTCTAAATTTCTTAGGACTTACCTTACGCCAATAAAAGTCGTAGCCCAGCCCTGCAACTAAGTGGGTTGACTTCTGCGATCGCAAGTCAGTGTTTAAGGAGCCATTTATCCTTCGCATTTCTCTATAAAACGGGGCCTGATTGTAGATTCCTCCAGACAATTTGAAGGTTAGATCATTTCGATTATTTCTTGGCTTGTAAAGAACCTGTCCTCGTGGGCTAGCGAAAAATTCCTTGTTCAAGTCCCAGTAAGAGAATCTAATACCTCCTGTGAATCTCCATTCTGCTAACCCAGTGTAGAGAGAGTACGCATCTTGCACATAACTTGTGAATCTGTTCGACAGAAGTGTATTGTTAGTCTGAAATGAAAAGTTTAAGGGAAGCGTTTCTCCATTGTAAGGAATAGAGTAACCCGCAGAATCCAGCCGCTCCCACTCGTTAATCTTATCGAAAATGTATTCAGATTGGTATTTCACACTCCACTCAAGAAAATGATTCGATCCCGAGCCATTGTCCGATTGAATTTCAATACCACCCTTATACTGGAAATTATTAACGTTCGCGAAAAGGAAGTTCCTTGTAAATTCCTGTTGTGTCCCCACGCCCAGGAGGGCAATTTCTTCCCCTGCATTATCTCTGCCGAAGCTCGTCTCGATCTGTGAAAGAAAGTAGTCACCAATAATGTCAAATGATTCTGACTCTCTACTTGTGTATGTAGAAGCTAGAAACTTCATATATATTGGATTTCTTTCTCTTTCAGGTAGGTAGGTCAAAGAAATCCCTGTCATGCCATTCGAAAATTGGTCCTTTTCAGCTCCCTCATAGAAGGTTGTCAAGCGCAGAGCAAAATCTATAAAGCCTGTTCCTTGGACTCCCGATCTAGGTGTAAAATCATAAATAGATCTGTTGTAATTGGCCAGCAAACCTACCTGCCAAGACTTACTAATGTCATAACTCAAGTAGGTCTGAAAGTCTGTAAAATTAGGCAGGTACTCCCCGGCTATATCCAAAGAGCCCAGCAGGTATCTTGTAGTCTTGTACCTCGCTCCTACCAAATATCTGAACTTATTATACTTATTCTTACCCAACTGAAAGGCACCCTCAATATGAGCACTGGCTCCGAGAAGAGATCCCGAAGCGGATGCCTTGAATTCCTCTGGTCTCTTATAACTAATGTCAAGAACTGATGACAATTTATCACCATACTTTGCTTCAAAACCTCCACTTGAAAATTGCAAGTCTCTGATCAGATCGATGTTGGGAAAGGACAAACCTTCTTGCTGAGAACTCCTAATTAGTTGCGGTCGGTATATTTCAAAATCATTGACATAGACCAAATTCTCATCATAGTTCCCACCTCGCACATTATATTGTGAACTTAGCTCACCACCAGTCCCACTGCTTACACCCAAGGCAATACTAGGAAGGACACTTTCGAAGTTACCAGAGGCCGTTGGTAGGTAAACAAGATCTTCAACCTCTTCCCTGATAATCCCCAAATCTTCTATTTTGGACTCTGTAATGACAACATCCAACTCTGAAGTCTTCGGCGCAAGTTGTGCATTGATGTTTCTTGTCGCTCCTACCCTCGTCTTCTCAATAAAGACCTTAGTCTCTACATATCCAATCCTATTGAAAATTATGAATAGATCTTCCTCTGCGGGCACCTTCAAGCGGTAAAGACCTTCTTCGTTCGATTCCGTAGAGATCGTGGATCCTTGCAAGTAAATTGTAACAAAGTCTATTGCTGAGCCAGATTCTAGGTCAGTCACTGTTCCAAAGATCTCAATTTCTTGACTAATTCCCAGCCCACAAAGTAGACAAAGTAATAATGTGCTAGTTGTTCTAAGCATATAAAGAAGCGAACGTATTTTATGCATGGAAAGTGTATTCCGCATCTATAGACTTCAATCTTTTGATTGTATCTAGTGGGTTCGTAGATTTAAAGACACTTGAGCCGGCAACCAGGACATCTGCCCCAGCTTTCAGAATTTTCTCAGCATTCTGCAGACCAACTCCACCATCTATTTCTATCAAAGTCCCAAGGTTACGCTCGACAATCTCTTTTTTTAACTTGCTAATCTTGGACAAGGTATTGTATATGAACTTCTGACCTCCAAAACCAGGATTGACACTCATTATGATCACCAGGTCGAGATCTTCCAATACATCAGAAAGTTGAGAAACATTGGTATGCGGATTAATTGCAACACCAGCCTTTGCACCTGCCTTCTTTATCATTTGGATTGTACTGTGTAGATGAGCACAAGCCTCATAGTGTACTGAAATGATTTCGGCACCTGCATCTGCGAACTCTTGTATGTACTGTTCTGGATTAACTATCATTAAGTGCACATCAACAGTCTTTGTACTATGAGATGCCATCGTTCTTACGATCTCTTGTCCGAAACTGATGTTTGGAACAAAGACTCCATCCATTACATCTACATGCAGCCAGTCGGCTTCGCTACTGTTAATTAGTTTGATTTCTTCCTCAAGTCTCCCAAAATCTGCAGCGAGAATAGAAGGTGCTATGATAGCCATATTAGACAATTTAATCGCAAAGCTAAGATTTTTTTCTTATC
>CAZMYK010000075.1:5969-11145 GCA_964570435.1 uncultured Saprospiraceae bacterium
TTCCTGCTCAATCACTTTAAAGTTTGCAGCGTATTTTTTCTTATCACTTAAACACCCTTGAAAGCAGTGATTTTCGGCATTAAATTTGCCTAATTTATGTCGAATAAGACAAATTTCCACCATTTCTTTAGTGGTGCAGTAATAATTATTCGTCTTGTACCCGTTAATGCCATATTCACAAAAAAATTAAATTATTATGACAAAGACTAAATCAAATCAGACCACAATTGCTTGGTTAATTACAGGAATGATATTATTTGCAGGTCTATCAGCATATCTTTGGTTCGACCGATCGCAACTAGCTGAAGCTAACGTACAGCAGCAAGCAGAGATCCACGAAGTAGAGAAAATTCAGGCGGAATTGGAAATTCAATACGAAGAAGCCATGACCAGTTTGGATGAAATGAAAACGAACAACGTAGAATTGAACCAACTCATTGATGATCAAAAATCTGAGTTAGCTGCCCAGAAGAAAAAGATCAATGGGCTACTTTGGACGAAGGGAAAATTGAATGAGGCGAAGGCTGAGATCGACAATCTTACTGCTCTTTCACAACAGTATGTTGCTGAAATTCAAACTCTTAAGGATGAGAATGTTCAGTTAAATGCGAAGAATGTTAAGTTGGAAGAAGACAAGACGATGCTTATCGACAACCTTAATGTCGCGAAGGAAAGTAATGTTGAGCTTCAAACCGCTCAGGCGAAACTGATGAGTGAGAAGGAAGAGCTAGAAGAAGTAAAGACAGAATTAGAAGCTAAGGTAAATGTTGCTTCAGTAATCAATGTGAGCAATGTAGTCGCTCAGGGACTTAAGGTTAAAAATAATGGTAAAGAGGTCGCAAGAAAGTCGGCTAAGCAGGTACAAAAAATGAGAGTCTGCTTCGATACAGAAGAAAACCTAGTCACTGAGGGTGGACAAGAAATATTCTATGTGAGAATCATTGACCCTCAGGGTGAAACAATGGCTGTAGAATCTGCTGGTTCGGGAGTCCTTACCAACGATGCTAGTGGAGCAGATGTACGTTATTCTAAGAAAGGAGTTTTGAACTATGCTAACAAGGCCGTTACTGCATGTGTAGACTGGGCTCCAGGTTCCTCATTTCCAAAGGGAAACTATGAAGTTGAAGTCTACAACAAGGGTTACCTAGCAGGAAAAGGTGGGATACAACTAAAATAATCCATTTTCATAAAAAAGTATGATACTAACCGGTGAACCTCTGTTTACCGGTTTTTTTATGCAAGATCCGCACTGATAATGCAGAAGGCATCCTTGTCTAGCAAAAGATTTAGGCAAAATTCTTACTTTGAGGTATGAAATCAAAAGTACTCCTAGTAACCTTGTTTACCTGTTTCACGGCTACTGTTTCCGCCCAAGGATTTGTAACAGATACCATTCCTGGGAGCTCTGTGTCATTTACTATGGCACTTATACAAACGCCTGATTCCCTTCCCGACTTCTACATTGGAACACATGAAGTCACCCATGATATGTATGTGCTATTCAAGCGAAAAGAACTTGACACACCGAGCAGTGATCTTGACGCTGACTATATTCCAGATGCAATCACTAGACCCACGCCACCATATGAAGATTTGACTTGGGGTATGGGAAGCGAGGGAGGGTACCCTGCTGTAAGCATGACACAACAAGCAGCAATCAAGTATTGTCAATGGTTGTATCTCAAGACAGGAAGATTTTACCGCCTGCCTAGTAATCAAGAGTGGACAGCCGTGGCGCTTCAAGTTGAAAAAGAAGCTGGCTGGTTCTTCCACAATAGCGGTGACAGGTTTCATAAGACAGGAAGCTACGATAGCACAGCAATAGTGCACGATCTTTTCGGTAATGTCATGGAGTGGATTCTGGACTACAGAAGATTAAAGGGCGGCTCCTTTGTAGATGATGCAGAAGAAATCACAGCTCACAGTATTATTAAGTACGACCGAAAGTGGCAACAAAGGGATCCGCAAATCCCTAAAAGTATTTGGTGGTTAACCGACGGCCCCTTCGTAGGGTTTAGAATCCTGTCTCCCTTAGAGCAACCATCCCGCGAAGATGTTGATGCTTTTTTCGAAAAGCATATCAAGTAAAAATCTAGAAAAGCAAGGATGACAAATTGAAGAATCAAAGAAATATTAGCTAACTTCTGCTTCGTAATATTTTTATTCACTGTCATTACAATTTAAGATGAAAAAACATGATTCAGCATCAAAGAGCAGAAGAAACTTTGTCAAGTCAAGCGGTTTAATTGCTGGTGCAGTAGCGCTAAGTCCATTAAATATATCAGCAAGGTCATACATATCAGGTAGTGATACCATAAAGGTAGGTCTGATAGGCTGCGGAGGAAGGGGCACTGGAGCTGCTTTTCAAGCCCTGGCAACTGAGCAAAACGTTCAGCTGGTGGCCATTGCAGATGCCTTTGCTGATCAGGCGGAAAAGTGTCTGAAGAATCTTAAGCAATCTTTACAAGAAGAAGAAATTGCTCTATCCAGGCTGGCAGTTACGCCTGAAAGTACATTCCATGGTTTCAATGCCTATGAAAAGGTAATCTCTATGTCGGACGTTGTAATAATTGCAACTCCACCTGCCTTTCGCCCCATTCATTTTGAAGCAGCTGTAAATGCAGACAAGCATGTTTTTATGGAGAAGCCGCTTGCTACTGATGCCAATGGGGTAAGAAAGGTTCTTGACCTCGCAAGGGTGGCAAAGGCAAAGAAGCTTAATGTTGTCGTTGGCCTCCAAAGACACTACCAGAGTAAGTACATAAAGTGGGTAGAGGCCTTGCAAGGAGGTGCAATTGGTGATATTGTAGCTTCAAGGGTTTACTGGAATAGTGATGGAGTCTGGGTTAGAGAACGAAAAGAAGGGCAAACCGAAATGGAATATCAAATGCGCAATTGGTACTACTTCAATTGGCTATGCGGTGACCATATTACTGAGCAACATATCCATAACTTAGATGTGGGTAATTGGGTAAAAAATGCCTACCCTGTGAAGGCCTATGGCATGGGCGGAAGAGAAGTGAGAAAGGGAATTGACCATGGACAGATTTTCGACCACCACGTCGTTCAATTTGAATACGCAGATGGGTCCATGATGTTCAGTCAGTGCAGACATCAGCCTGGTTGTGAATCACGGGTGACAGAAATGTTCCATGGATCTAATGGAAGTGCTCCAGCACCAGGAGTAATACATTCTAAATCCGGCGAGGTGATTATGAACTACAATGACCGCAAGGATCCTAATCCTTATCAAGTGGAACACGACCTCTTATTTGCTGCAGTGGCTAATGGTGAATATAAGTATGCTGATGCTGAAAACGGAGCAATGAGTACCATGACTTCCCTACTTGGCCGTGCCGCGTCTTATTCTGGCAGGACAGTGACCTGGGAAGATGCCTTAAATGACACCAATAGTTTGATGCCCGAAAATTACTCATTCGATGCCCCACCACCAGTAACGCCGGATGCGAATGGGCGGTATCCGATCCCAATTCCCGGCACCTAGTTCTCAGTTGATGAAGCTTGGCTACTTCTTCCCACTTATACTTTCCTCTTTTTGCCTATGTGGCCAAGAGAAGGTTAGCAAAGAAAGTAGGAAGTTAATGGGTACTAAGTTTTCGATTTCGATCAGTTCTTCTAAGGTCGACAGTACAGCTTTTCTTGCAGCCTTTGATGAGGTCAAAAGGGTAGAAGAAATTTTTTCATCCTACATGGAGGACAGCGAGCTCAGCCAGATTAATAAGACGTCAACCTGGTATTCCATGTCCAAGGAGATGCTTGAGGTCTTATCTTATGCTGAGCAACTTAGAATACATTCCAATGGAGCCTTTGATGTTCGTTTGGGTAAAATCACAAAGCCCTTGAAGAATGCAATTAGGACAGGCAAAAGCAAAAATCCAAGTTTCCTGGACTTAGAGCATTATGAATTATACATTGAAATCTCTTCTGACTCGATTAAAACCAAGCCAACTACACAGCTTGACTTTGGCGGAATCGCAAAAGGATATGCAGTCGATAAGGCATTTGAAAAACTAATAGAAATGGGTTTCGACACCATCTTAGTCGATGGTGGTGGAGACATGAGAATGGGCCATTCACCGAATGGTAGGGGTTGGAAAATTGCCCAGTTTTATGAAGATTTTAAAATACTGCGTCTGGAAAATACAGCCCTAGCAAGTTCTGGGCGAGACTACCAACACATAGAGGTCGACTCGATTATCTATAGTCATATTGTTGATCCAGTCACCGCATTGCCCGTTGTTGAAAATCGAGGTGTAGCAGTCCAAGCTGGGTCTTGTATGTTGGCCGACGCCCTCGCTACAGCTATTTCTACAAATGGAGAATTCAGTGCGCTTAAAAAGTTCTATGAGTTTAGGGTCAACATCATAGAAAATGGGACTTGGACTAGCAAACAATTCTAAGACTTCAATGTTATATGAAGTATGAAGGAGAATCCAATAGATAAGGATAAGATCGCCTTGAATCCGCACACACTCGAATATGCGCATTCTGTAGGAGGTGCGATGATCAAGCCAATGGATAAGGGAAGAGTGAAGGGTCTCGCCGTTTCTGCTATGTACGAACAGACGGATCTCCAACTTGGGCAAATAAAGGAACAAATAGACTTGCTAGCACAACAAGCAAGGGCTATTCAAAGAAGGGTTGAAATTTCTGAAAAGATCTATCAAGCTGACTGCGGTTTCAAACCGCTAATAAGCAAGACCTATCACCTTTACGAAAAGGAGGAAGGCAGCTGGGTATTAAGCATGATTGGTCCAAGTGAGTGGGGAAAGAAGAAACCCTATGACTTTGTCAGCACCGTGAAACTTATGGCAGATCATACTTGGGAGATTCTAAGTCAAGATTAGTCTCTTTCCCTAAAGTCTTGATTAATGACAGATTACGCCAACGTTACCCAAGACTAGTAAAAAATACAGAACAATATCATTGCCTAAGACGTTACAATTGTTCTTGACAATAAGCTTAAAAAGATAAATGATAGGATACGTTTTTTCGAAGGCGGAGGCCAAAGGCCCACAAGACCCTTTCGAACGCCTACTTAAGATTTTCAAAGACCTACTCCTTTATACCTCAGGAGATGTAAATGAGGCCATATCTTGGCTAACAGAACTCGACAAGCAGTACAACCTTACCACGCCTGATTATGGCATCGCAG
>CAZMYK010000076.1:0-11062 GCA_964570435.1 uncultured Saprospiraceae bacterium
CTTCCACATATAATCATCTCTGTTTGACTCAAAAAATTTGCGGAGCGCCGAGGTATCTTGAGAGGCCTTGTCCCAGACATTAATTTTCGTGGCCTCGAAAAGCAAAATCCCTTCCCTGTACTCCCTCATTAGAGCTCCAAATTCTGGGTACTTCTCTTCTAGATTTTCCTCTTCGTACTTTAGTGCCTGGTCTCTCAGATAGTCGCCGTACAATTCCCTGAGCGATTCATCAATAGGTGCCGACTTACTGAATCGAAGTCTTTTTCTAGTGTTCTTTCTAGCAGCATTAGCGAACATTCCTGCCGAAAATTCCTTGCCACCCAATGTGAACAAGGTCCCAGTTACACCCTTTGGTGCCTGCCACTTATAAGAATAAAAAGTTTCATCAAGACTGTCAATAAAGCGCTTTAGTAAGGCCTCATCTTGACTGAAGTTTGCCTCCGTCTTAATGTCTTCGATCATCCTTTCTTTGGCAATTTGATACCTACCATCTTTTTTGATTTCGGCCTGAATTTTCCTTCGAACCTGCTCGTAAGTTTTACGTGCAGGTTTATCGATTCTTTTAATAATGTGCCATCCGATGCTGGTTTCTATAGGCTTGCTAATATCTCCATCCTTGGCAAGCCCATAAGCGGCGTCCTCAAAGGAGGTTTCGTATGTACTAATTCCAAATTCTCCTACATCTCCACCCTTGGACTTGGAATCAGAATCTTCTGAAAATTTACGTGCAAGCGAAGCAAAGTCAGCCCCGTTCTCAATTGCCAGATATAAACTATCGGCTTTTTCTTTTGCTCCTTCTACTACCTGCCCCTTCTTCTTGCTCCTTACAAGTATGTGCGCTACATGCATGGTACCTCTTGCCTCTCTTTTATCGATCACTTGAACGATGTGGAAGCCAACATTAGATTTCACCGGCTCAGAAATTTCACCGGGCGCCAGATTGTACATTGCATTTTCAAATTCATAGTATCCATTCGGAAGGATGGCAGTCAAATAATTGAGCTCACCTCCACTTCGCTGTGTAGTTGCATCTTCGCTCAGCAGCTTTGCTAGTTGGATAAATTCCTCACCAGCTTTCAGCTTTTCAGAAATTTGATTAATTTTTTCCTGAGCCTTAGCGATCTGGTCGTCACTTGCTCTCTTAGGGGTACGCACTACAATATGTCTCACTTTTACATCATAGCCTTGGCGGTCATAGACCTCCTTAATTAAGCTTTCCGATACCTCCTTGTCTGTTAGGTAGGAATCAGCTAGTTGCTTTCTATAGCCAGCAAGCTCACTGATTAAAGCAGGGATTGTATCTAGCTTCATGTCCCTAGCCTTTTGCACCTTTAGTTTGAATTTCTTATATAGGTCGAGATATTCATCTACACTTTCCTTGCTGTAGTCGGCTTCTTCTCCATTATTTTTATTGTAGATATAGTTGAATTCTGAAACAAGAACAGGGTTTCCTTCCACAGAAAATAGCACATCGTCATCACTTTGGGCTGATATGCCTATGATGCCTAGTACGCACAGCTGGACAGCTAGTAATATTCTCACTCTTTTCATTTATAAACTGATTGGTTCTATTTAAAGCTGCAAAAATAGTAAAATATTGCAGGAATCTAAGAAGGTAGAAACGTTCGGCCTAGCTTATTATTGCGTTAATTTCAGCTTACTTTATTCCCTGCTGAAAATGCGATGAATGCGAGTAGACAACCTGGTAAGAATCTCATGATGAATAGTGCCACATACTGAGGCAAGTTTCTCGATTGGCCACTTGGGACCAAAAATGGTCACTTCATCCCCGACATTTGCGGAACATTCTGAGATATCTATCATGCACATGTCCATACAGACGTTACCCAATATAAGAGCAGCATCCTTCCCATTAACTAAGACGTGATATTTGCCGTTTCCGGCATTTCGCGGAAGACCATCTGCGTATCCAATATTAATTGTAGCGATTGTTCTACTCGACTTTGCTATAAAGGTTCTGTTGTAACCAATAGAATCTCCTTTGCCGATTTTTTTTATTTGAGCAATTTTAGTCTTCAAGGTCTGAACCTTGATCAGTCTTTCTTTTAGCTTAGGGTCTCGAGTCAATCCATGGAGGCCAATTCCAAGACGAACCATTTCAAACTGAAATTCTGTAAATCTGGAAATACCATTAGAATTTAAGATGTGTCGATCAGGTTGGTATCCGATAGCCTTACTAATCTTCTCATGAGCGGCGGAGAATCGCTTAACTTGTTGTAGTGAAAAGTCATCAAAAGCTGGGTCGTCACTCCCCACAAAGTGAGCAAAAATACTCTTTACGAGTATAAGAGGATTAGCATTTAGCAATGCGCAAACATCTTGATAAGCATCCTCCTCGATACCTAGTCTGTGCATTCCTGTCTCTATCTTAAGATGCACATTCAGAGACTGATTCTTTGAATAGGATGCAAATTTCTTCAATTGGTCAACGCTATAGATCTCCGGTTCCAAGTGATATTCAATCATTGCAGCAAATCCCCTTTCTTCTGGATTCATTACCATGATCGGCACTTTTATGCCTGCTTTCCGCAACTCTATTCCTTCATCTACGTAAGCAACAGCAATGTAATCAACTCTTTGATACTCAAGAAATCTCGATAATTGCAGGCTGCCACTCCCATATCCTGATGCCTTGAGCACTACCATTATTTTCGTGTCCGCCTTCAGGAGGGATCGATATTCCATAAGGTTGTGTCTCATGGATTCTAGATTTATTTCTAGGATGGTCTGATGTACCTTCACAGATAAGGAATCGAAAACCTGTTCAAGGCTGAATTTTCTAGCTCCCTTAATTAGAATGTTTTCATTTTGAAAGTCAATATTGCCCATCTGCTTTAACAGGTCCTCAGTGCTTTTAAACTTGAGGTGTTCCCCCTTGAAATCAAGCGACATGATTTCCTCGCCGACTGTAATTAGGCGGTCGATCTGATGGGCTTCCACCAATCTTTTAATTCTGGTATTGCCTTCCCTAGGATCGATCTTGCTCTCCTCGATTTGTGAGAGAATCAAGGTGTTTCTTTGTTTTTTCTGTTGTTGTTCAAGGATGGTTAGTGCTGACTTTAATGCATCAAAGTCCGAATTGTAGGCATCGTTAATGAGGAAGCAATTGTTAATGCCATGCTTCATTTCCAGTCGCATCTTCAAGCTTATTAGCTCCTGCGTGCTAGGACTTTCTATTCCCAATTCTAGGGCGGTGACAATGGCATGGCTAGCATTCTCTTTTGAAAGAAGGTCATCGAAAGCGATGGGAAACAACTGGCCATTGACTTTCAGAGAAAAATCCCCATAGACCACCTTATATTTTGCATCTTTTCCTTGCGCTGACCAGGTAACTAGGTCTTCTTGTGCATCTTTAATTTCTTGGTGAATCATCGCATGATCCCGACAGTAGATAATTTTTTCACACGAATCGAAGAGCTTTAGTTTTTCTTTTACTTTTTCTTCAATGGAGTCAAAGCCTGCGCTGTGAGCTTCTCCGATGTTAGTAAATACTCCGATTTGAGGCTGAATGACCTTTGCCAAAGAGGCCATATTGTCGCGCCCTGAGATTCCCGCCTCGAAAATTCCAAGGTCATTCTCATTTTTGATCTTGAGGATCGACAGTGGCACTCCCATTTGTGAATTGTAACTCGCTGGACTCCTGACAATGTCAAATCTAGAATTACAGAGTTGAAATATCCACTCTTTTACAATCGTTTTTCCATTGCTTCCAGTAATTCCAATGCTTTGAAGTTGGTGTTCATTTCTATGGTGGATCGCGATCTTTTGAAGGCTAGCTACTACATCCTCAACAAGGATGAAATTGGCACCAGGATAGTCTTCACATGTCACTTTTTTTGAAACCAAGAAATGTCGGCACCCTAGTGATTTATATGCAGATCCAATGTAGTGATGTCCGTCAGCATTTACGCCATCTATTGCTAAAAAGAGATTGTTCGGTCCATAAGGCCCCCGCCGTGTATCGAAGAAAACTTCAGAAATTATAGTTTCGACGAGGCCCTCGTTAATCAATTCACCCCTACTGATTTCTAGAATTTTTGAAATTGAATAATTCATCTATAGGTCAAAACCTATGTCACCTCGGAAATATTTCCCTTCGAAGTCAATTTTTGCCGCGTTGGCCTTGGAAATAGCTAGCGCTTTTTCCTTGCTTTGAGCCAGTGAGGTAATAGCCATGACGCGTCCGCCATTTGTTATAACTGTGTTGTTGTGCGCCTTAGTCCCTGCATGGAATATGATGCTGTCCTCTACACTTTGATGGCCACTTATAACCCTTCCTTTTTCATATGCCTCAGGATATCCACCACTTACAAGCATCACTGTAGATGCGGATTGCTCGCTAATCTCTAGCTCAGATTGACTAATCCTACCTTCGGATAGATCTATCAAAGTTTGCAAGAAGTCTGACTTAAGTCTTGGAAGCACGACCTCAGTTTCAGGATCTCCCATTCTTACATTGTATTCGATGACCTTGGGTTCATCACCCACCTTAATGAGTCCTATGAAAACGAAGCCCTTGTAGTCCATATTCCTTATACGAAGTCCTTTGACAGTGGGTTCTACTACCTTATTGATCACCTTCTCGTAGAAGTCAGGGGTGATAAATGGTACAGGTGAAACGGCACCCATACCTGCTGTATTTAATCCTGTATCTCCTTCACCAATTCTTTTATAATCCTTGGCAATGGGTAAGACCTTGTAGTCCAGTCCATCGGTTAGAACAAAAACTGAAAATTCTATCCCATCTAAGAAGTCCTCTATTACCACAGTAGAACTTGCATCACCAAACTGGCCGTCCAGCATTTCGCCAAAGGAAGCTATGGCCTCCTCGTGATTATCTATAATGAGAACGCCCTTCCCTGCAGCTAGACCATCGGCTTTTAGAACTATTGGAGGAGTTTGATTTTTGATAAATGCAATGCCTTCCTCCTTGTTCGCAACATTGAATTCCCCATATGCTGCAGTAGGCACACCAAATTCTGCCATGAATTCCTTGGCGTAGGCCTTTGATCCTTCTAGTCTTGCACCTTCTTTTGCTGGTCCAATGATGTGGATTGTTTTCAATTCACTATGCGCTCTAAAGTAGTCTGTAATGCCTGCGACCAGTGGTGCTTCCGGTCCAACTATCACCATTTCGACCTTTTGTGAAAGACAGAATTCAGCAAGAGCATCAAAGTCGAGCGGGTCCATATCAATGTTTCTGCCATGCTGGCTAGTTCCCGCATTCCCAGGAGCAATATAGAGGTCCCCACAATGCTGACTCTGGCTTACCTTCCATGCAAAAGTATGTTCTCTCCCTCCACCACCAAGAATTAGTATGTTCATAAATTACTAGATCAGAATTATTTTCGAAACTAAGAGGCAAATATATACCTTTTTCCTCTTCTTAGATCTACCTGTAAGAAATTGAAAACCTTATTGATTTCTGAACAACAAGCTTTGAGAAAGGAGCATGATGACCTACCTTGGCATACATATTGCAATAATTACTAATATGTTATTAAAAATGAGCCTATGTTTGCCTATATAAGTGGAAAAATTACCTATAAAAATCCAACGGAAGTATACCTGGAGACCAATGGTGTTGGGTACCACCTTCATATTTCCTTAAATACCTATTCTGAAATAGAGAAGCTAGAAGAGGTCAAACTTTTCACCCACTTCCATGTGAAAGAAGATGCCCAGACCTTTTATGGTTTCTCCACAAGTGAAGAAAAAAATATTTTTCAACTTTTAATCAGCGTCTCTGGTATTGGACCCAATACAGCTAGGATCGTTCTGTCAGGTATGAAGCCACAAGACGTCCAGAAAGCAATAGTGCATGAAGACGTTGTGACTTTCAATAAGGTTAAGGGGATAGGGCCTAAGACAGCGAAGCGAATAATACTCGATCTTAAGGATAAAGTTATTAAGAATGTCGATGAACAGATGATTTCTTCTGGACCAAGTCACAATACTGATCGAACTGAGGCGTTATCAGCTCTAGTTGCCTTAGGATTTCCAAAAAAGAGCGTAGAAAAAGTCTTGGATAAAGTCATATCTGCGTCAGATTCTAGCAGAAATGTGGAACAATTAATAAAAGAAGTCTTAAAGCAGTTGAGATAATTGGGGATAACACACGCTAGAGGGGAATTTTGGCGTTATGGTAAAGTATTAAATGAAATTGAATATCTACAAATCTACTGGAACTAAGAGTTTAATGAGGGGAACTACCATCTTTATGGTGTTTGTGATGTCTACTATCCAAGTATTTGCTGGGGGCTTCAATGTTCCTGGTCCATTCGATATAGAGCAAGAAAGCACACTAGCAGTTCAAGATACTACGCCGATTACTGACCGGGTCGGAGACTTCTTGAACGATGAATCTAATAATCCATTTGACTTAAATACTTCGTTAATTACTCAAGAGGTGGAATATGATCCAGAATCTGGAAACTATATTCTGACTGAAAAGATTGGAGACGAATACTACCGCATGCCGACCTACATGACTTTTAGTGAGTACATGGATTGGAAGGCTGAGCAACAACAAAGGGATTTCTTTAATAAGATGAATGGCATTGCCAGCGGGTCGCGGGGAAGTAGCGGAAAGATAGACCCGATATCGAACGTGAACATCCAACGAAATGTGGTCGATCGACTTTTCGGTGGGAACCAGATTACAATTCAGCCGAAGGGTAATATAGATCTTACCCTATTGGGCTACTACCAAAGACTGGAGAATCCGAACCTTCCCGAATCTGTGCAGACACAATGGGGTCCTGATTTTAAGATGGATATTAAGATGGGTGTGGACGGAAATATTGGGGACAAAATGAACTTGGATTTCAATTTTAATACTCAGAAGACTTTCGACTTCGATGACAAGATTAAGTTGGCCTACGATAGTGAGCAGTGGAGTGAAGATGAAATCATCAAAAAGGTCGAGGCAGGAAATGTAAGTCTACCCTTAAGATCTTCTCTGATTCAAGGAGGACAAAACCTCTTTGGTGTTAAGGTAGAATCGCAATGGGGAAAACTGAGACTAACAACGATTGCTTCTCAGAAGAACTCGACCCAGGAGGAATTGTCGATACAGTCAGGAGGCTTGGAACAAGAGTTCGAAGTTAGACCAGATGAGTATGACCAGAATAGGCACTTCTTTATTTCCCACTTTAATAGGAATACCTATGAAAGATCCCTTAAGAACCTACCACAGATTAATACCCCATTTAGAGTTACAAAGATTCAAGTGTGGATCACTAACGACAGGAATGAGACAGACGGACTGAGAAATATCATCGCCCTAGCCGATTTGGGAGTGGGTGAAGAAGATGACCTCACGAACCAGACTGCAATTAATCTTTCTCCACCGAACGCTGAATACCTCGACTTCGAAGGAGGAAGCCTTCCTGACAATAAGGTGAATGACCTGTATGGGGAAATTGTCAATGATGAAATGGCCAGAGATCAGACCACAGCATCATCGACCTTAACTAGTAAGTTCAACTTGGTACAGACTCGTGATTTTGAAATATTGAAGGCTAGACAACTTAAGCCCTCAGAATTCAATTTTCACCCTGAACTTGGATTTATATCATTAAATATTAGGCTTCGACCGAACCAAGTTCTAGCCGTCTCCTACCAATATTCCTATTCTTATAATGGATCGGAAGTATACCAAGTGGGAGAGCTTGCTAATGATGTAGAATTCGAATTGCCAGCTAAGAATATTTTCGCCAAATTACTTAAGAACACCACGCAGAATGTAGACGAGCCTAACTGGGACTTGATGATGAAGAATGTCTACTCGATAGGTGCCTCGCAAATGGACAGAGAGAGTTTCAAGTTTGACATCTTTTATGAAGATAATTCTGATGGTTCACTCAAGAGATACATTCCAAGGGATGGATTTTTTAACAAGCCGCTACTAGATGTATTTAATCTGGATAGGCTGAACATCTACCAGGATCCACAACAAGATGGAATTTTTGACTTTGTGGAAGGTGTGACGGTTATTCCAAGAACAGGGAGTATCGTCTTTCCTGTCCTTGAACCCTTTGGTTCCTCACTAAGAGACCTCCTACAAGACCCGGTTCTTGCAGAAGAGTTTGAATACCAAGAGCTGTATGACAAGACGAAGTTCCAAGCCCAAGAACGATTAGAGCGGAATCGCTTTGTGATGAAGGGAGAGTTTAAGTCAAGTGTGTCTTCAGAAATTTCCCTGGGTGCCTGGAATATTCCAGAAGGATCTGTGACAGTTAGGGCCGGTGGAGTCACCTTGAAAGAGGGGATTGATTATGAAATTAACTACGGCATCGGCCAAATCAGAATTATCAATGATGCCTTCTTGCAACAGGGCGTTCCGATAAGGGTGTCCTATGAAGATAATTCACTTTTCTCTTTAAATCAGAAGGGAATGCTTGGTGCTCGCGCTGACTACGAGGTCAATAAAAAGCTAAATCTAGGTGCCACCTACATGCACCTTTTCGAACGGCCCTACACCCAAAAAGTAAATGTAGGAGACGACCCGATTAATAATCGGATTATTGGAATGGATGTCAATTACAACAATGAGGTTCCTTGGGTGACTAGAACCCTCGATAAGTTGCCATTTTATTCAACAGCTGCTCCGTCAAGTCTTAGTATGACTGCAGAAGTAGCGGCGCTAAGACCTGGCCATGCTAGAGCAATTAGGGGAGGTGAAGACAAGGATGGAATCATTATGTTAGATGACTTTGAGGGAGCATCTAGTGCTATACCTCTGGGAATCCAGGTGAATAGGTGGGTACTTGCTAGTACTCCAGGTGGAAAGCCATTGTCATTTCCTGAGGCGGAATTAACGAATGATCTGCGCTACGGTCACAATAGGGCCCTATTGAATTGGTACATACTCGAAAGAGGTACTGGTTTCGGCGACAGGAATGATCCATACACAAGGTCAGTTGCAATTAAAGACCTTTTTCCTAACCGTGCAGTTCCCCCAGGATTGTTCACTGACGTTTTAACCTTTGATGTCAACTACAATCCGGATCAACGTGGGCCTTATAATTTCGATCCGCCAAATGGGTCAGATGTGTCTGCAGGGTCTTTCTGGGACAATGAAGAGAAAAGAATGAAGCTCAATGAACCTGAGCAGAGATGGGGAGGTATCATGAGGTTCATGAACAATACCAATTTCGAGCAGGCCAATGTAGAATTTATTGAGTTCTGGATGTTAGATCCATATACCGAAAGCTTTAGACACAATCATGTTAGTGATGAAGAAGGTTCGATCTTTTTCAACCTAGGTAATGTTTCGGAGGATGTGTTGAGAGATAACTTGCAATTCTTCGAGAATGCGGTCAATGTTCCGAACACGCTGACTGAAATTCCCACAGAAGAAACGGTATGGGGAGAGGTACCATTAAATTCACCGAGGGTGAATGGCTTCGATCAGAATAACAGAGCCTTACAAGATATAGGCTTCGATGGTCTCGAAGATGAGGAAGAACGACTGGCCTACCAAGACTACATAGAATCAGTTTTGGCAGCTAATCCCTTGGCAGAGGTAAGGGATGACCCATCAAATGATAACTTCTTATACTTCGGAGATCCTGCGCTTGAAGGTGAACAAGACCTTATTCGAAAGTACGAGAGGTTCAATGGTCCATCAGGAAATGCACCAAATCCTCAAAGTGGAAGAATAACTAGGGGAAACCCCCAGCCTGATGCTGAAGATCTTAATAACAATAGGTCCCTGGACCAAGGAGAAAGCTACTATGAATATGAATTAAAGATATTCAATAGTAATGGTGAAATGGATCAAGAGGCGGCGAGATATGTCACTGAGTCGACAACACTTCCTGATAATTCTAAGTGGTACAGATTTAGAATTCCACTGAGTGAGGGAAGCCCTATTGGCGGAATCCAAGGTTTTCAAGCGATCCAATTCATAAGAATGTACATGAAGGGCTTTAGTACACAGAAGACTTTCAGATTCGCCAACTTGCAACTCATTAGAAATCAATGGAGGCGTTTTGTTCCTACTTGTGGAGATGGAGAAAACCCAGTAGAATTCTCAGTCGATAAGGTGAGTATAGAAGAAAATAGCTCAAGGACGCCTTTTAATTATGTCCTACCACCTGGAATTGTGAGAGAGAGAATTCAAACTAGTTTCAATAATCTTCCCCAAGATGAGCGATCGATGGCGCTTAACTTTAGGAACCTATTTAATACAACACCGAATGATTTCTGTGAGGCCAGTATTCTAAAATTGACAAGGGTAGACCTTAGGGTCTTCAAGAAGTTGCAGATGTTCGTTCATGCGGAGTCTCCCGAACAAATTCCCGAAGGAGACCTGACTCTTTTCGTGCGAGTAGGGAAAGATTTTACGGATAACTTCTATGAATATACGATACCCCTGAAACAAAGTGATCCCGAAACACCTGGAGCCTTGACTGACCCAGCACTCATCTGGCTGGAGGAAAATATGCTAAATATAGACCTGAGTGACTTTACTGATATTAAGAAGCAAAGAAACCTGGAAGGTGGCGACTTCCAACAGATTTTTCCGGCCCAGGTGAATGATGCTCCGGAGAGAAGGGCATACATTAAGGGTAACCCAAGTCTGGGATACATCAAAGGAATTCAGATAGGGGTAAGAAATACATCAGATACCAATACACCCTTAGAAGGTACTGTGTGGGTCAATGAACTCAGGATGAGTGGACTAGACGAACGAGGCGGTGTAGCAGGAATCGCAAGGATGGACTTGCAGATGGCGGATCTTGGTAACTTGACCCTTTCAGGAGCCTTCAGTACGATCGGCTTCGGTGCCCTAGATCAGAAGCTAGATGCACGACAGAAGGAGAGCATTAGGGAGTATGATGTCGCTGCCAACCTCGAGCTAGGGAAGTTCCTGCCAAGCAACTTTAGACTTAGTCTTCCTTTTTATGCTCAGTTTGCCAGTTCTACAAGCACGCCACAGTTCGACCCCTACGACCTGGACTTAACGGTCAAAGAGAAAATACAATCGGAGCCCGACCGGCGGGCTGAGCTTCTAGACCTCGCTGTGGACCAG
>CAZMYK010000077.1:0-7854 GCA_964570435.1 uncultured Saprospiraceae bacterium
TAGGACAAAGAAATAATCAGAAAGACGGTTCAAGTATTTCTTAACTAAAGGATCGACCTGCTCATTTTGTTCTAAGGTCACCACTCTTCTTTCAGCCCTCCGTGCTATCGTCCGACATACATGGCACATGCTAATAATTTTATGGCCTGAGGGGAGAATGAAATTCCGTAATTCCTCTAGACTTGCTTCCATATTATCAATAGCGGTCTCAAGGCGACTAACATCTCCTTCTTGGATCATCGGAATTTTGAAATTCTGGTCTGGAGGCATTGCCAGCATGGAGCCCATGACAAATATGTTATTTTGAATTTTTATCAAGAGTTCGTTAACTTCAGTATGGTCCAACATGGAAATCAGCTGGCCGATAAAGGCATTTAGCTCGTCACTTGTACCATATGCCTCGATTCGTAAGTCATCCTTCGAAACCCGGCTACCTCCAAAAAGGGAGGTTTCTCCCGCATCTCCGGTCTTAGTGTAGATCTTCATTCTTGTTTATTTAATGTCAATCACTTTGGGAACCGTGATGTATGGTTGATCCGTGGAAGGTGCATTTCTCAATGCTTCTTCATTGGTGATTTCGTTTTCCGCCTTATCTTCTCTGAATACATTTACGTCAGAATTGATATACTGCAGTGGTTCTACCTGGCTCGTATCTACTTCCTGAATCTTATCTATCATTTTTAGGATGTTAGATAGATCTTTTTTCATGACCTTTTTCTCATCTTCCGAAAGTGAAAGCTTTGCTAGATGCTCTAATTTACTTATCAATTCGTCGTTTATATCCATACCACAAAAGTAAGCAAAAACGCATTGAATCTTTAATTCAGATCGGATTCTGCAAAAGTTATCAACATCTTGTCATTCTCCCTCATTTTGATCAATTGTAATTCATCACAAATTGTAATTTAGCGCGACGACCTAGAGATATGGAGAAAAAACAAATCAAACATATAGCAATAGCCGGAAATATTGGGGCGGGTAAGACGACTCTTTCTGAAAAATTAGCTAAGCACTACGGATGGGAAGTTCACTACGAGGACACCAATACTAATCCATACTTAAGTGACTTTTACAACGATATGCAAAGGTGGTCTTTTAATCTACAGATCTACTTTTTGAACAGTCGATACCAGCAATTGATTGAAATTAAGGAAGGAAGTAAGACTGTGATTCAAGATCGGACCATCTTCGAAGATGCTTACATCTTCGCTCCGAATCTACATGATATGGGGTTGATGGCAAAAAGAGATTTCGAAAACTACTTCACCCTCTTTAAGACCATGGCCAATCAAGTGGGGCCGCCTGATCTTATGATATACCTAAAGGCATCAATCTCCACCTTGGTGGCGCATATTCAGACACGAGGCCGTGACTATGAAGGAAATATGAGTCTCGATTATTTGAAAAGACTAAACGACAAATACGAGCGCTGGATTTCCAACTACAAGGGAGGGAAGCTCCTGGTTATAGAAACTGACGGCCTAGATTTCAAGAACAATCCTGAAGACTTCGGGAAGATTGTGCAAATGGTTGATACCGAACTATATGGACTATTTTGAGAGTTTAAGCTCGTTGGAAACGACCTTGGTGGCGGTTTCTAAGACCAAGCCAGAATCTGCTATTCAACGTCTATATGACAGAGGTCAACGGATTTTTGGAGAAAACCGAGTGCTTGAAATTGTCAGAAAACAAGCAGCGCTACCTAGTGATATAGAATGGCACTTTATCGGGCATCTGCAATCCAAGAAGACCAAGGAGATCGCTCCCTTTGTTCATATGATCCATTCAATGGATAGCTTCAAATTGTTAGCTGTGACTAACAAAGAAGCTAGAAAATGCGAACGATCTATCAATGTGCTCTTACAAATCAAAATCGCACAGGAGGAAAGTAAGTATGGTTTCTCCATCGACTCACTTTTATCTGACTTTAATCCGGAAGACTACCCTAATCTCAATTTCAGAGGTGTCATGGGGATGGCCACCTTTACCCCTGACATAGTTCAAGTAAGAAGTGAATTTAAAAAGCTGGCAAATTATAAAAAACGAGTGGAGGAGGCATTCTTTTCTAAGTCCGATAGCTTCGACCAGATCTCGATGGGCATGTCAGGAGATTACAAAATTGCCATCGAAGAAGGATCTACCATGATCAGGATTGGCAGTCTCTTGTTTGGAGCTAGAGATTAGATCATCAAATTATAATTTTCATTAATATATGTCGTAAGTTTGTTCCATGGATGTATTTGTGGAAAATCCTCTGCTGCTTTTATTTATCGTCGCTGGACTAGGATATGCCCTTGGCAATATCACTGTCAAAGGCATCAACTTTGGTGTATCAGGCGTCTTGTTCATAGGCCTGTTCTTTGGCGCACTAAATCCTGAGATCAAGATTCCTCAAATCATTGTCCTATTGGGTTTAGTGGTCTTCGTATACACCGTCGGTCTACAAAGTGCAGCAGGTTTCTTTAGGTCATTCAAGTTGAGAGGATTCAAGGACATGATATTTGTTAGTGTGATGCTACTGCTAACTGCCCTAATGGTCTATGGAGTCTTCCTTGCGCTAGATATTGACCAAGCTATATCAGCAGGAATCTTTGCGGGAGCCACCACTAATACACCTGCCCTTGCCTCTGTGATCGATTTGATCAACAACAAGGTTGCAGACCCGGTTCTCTCAGCTCAGCTAAGTGAAAACGTAGTAGTGGGCTACTCGATAGCCTACCCCATGGCCATCATTGGCATCTTATTTACCTTAGTAATTTTTCAAAGGATCTTCCGTGTCAATTTCATCAGCGAAGCTAAGAGACTGAAAAGGCACTACCCTGTTGAAAGAAACACGACCAATGCAAGTGTGGTCATTAAGAATAAAGAAATCTTTGGACTTACGGTGAGGGATGTTATGAAGAAGCACAACTGGAATCTAGTTTTTGGACGCATGAAGAGTGGAGAAAATACCTACCTAACTACCTGGGATTCAGTTCTAAAAGAAAACGACGAAATCATGATCGTAGGTGATAAAGAAGACTTAGAGGAAATCATTCCCATCCTTGGTCACGAGAATGAGAAAAAGATTTCATATGAGACCTCCCTATATACGCAGCGAAGAATATTTGTTTCCAATCCCAAAGTAAGTGGTAAGTCAATTGCTGCTTTGAACCTTGCTGAGCACTACAACATGCTGATTACAAGAGTAAGAAGGGGTGACATTGACCTGATCGCAAATAACAATACCATCATCGAATTGGGCGACAGAGTTAGAATAGTCTGTCAAAGGAAGGATGCGGCAGAAATCACTAAGAAGTTTGGTGATTCTTATGACCAGGTAAGTCAGATTAATCTCTTTTCTCTTGGACTTGGAATCGCCTTGGGTCTCCTTGTTGGTATGATCGAAATTGGCTTTCCTGGTGGCTTTACTTTTTCTCTGGGCTATGCAGGAGGTCCCCTAGTGGTCTCAATTATCCTGGGAGGACTTCGTAGATCAGGTCCCTTTGTTTGGGTTCTTCCTTATAGTGCCAATCTTACTTTGAGACAGTTTTCTCTTATCTTGCTTCTAGCAGGAATCGGTATAAATTCTGGTAATAGTTTCATTTCTACCTTTTCAGGAGGCAATGGTCTTCAGCTATTTGCCGCATCTCTAATCGTTGTTGTGATTTCTTCAGCTGCTATGCTGTTTATCGGTTACAAACTACTCAAAATCCCATACTCCATTCTTTCTGGGATGACTGCTAGCCAACCTGCGGTTCTAGATTTTGCTAATGAAAGAGCAGGGAACAAACTCCCCAACATCGGTTATGCTACTATTCTTCCAGTGGCCTTGATCCTTAAAATTTTATTAGCGCAAATGCTATTTACTTTTTTAGGTTGACTTTCAACCTACCTTCAATGGCTCAAAGCGCTTAGAAAGAATAAATCCTCGAAATCACAATGATAAAACAGTCTATCTCAATACACACCATGGGCCATGAATGCCTGTATTCATTAAGACCACAGATTAGCTTGCTCTAGAAAGAAGCTCCTCCTATAACTTTATAAACTTACTGCTGTAACCTTCGCTTGTTAAATAATACACCCCAGCACTAAGTTGACGTACGTCTACTGCTGAAAGTTGTCCTGCCAACTCTATGCACTTCCTTCCCATTGAGTCAAAAATAGTCACCTTATCAACTTCCTTCTCCAAGTAGATTGTGGAAGTCACGGGATTAGGGTAAAACGCTAGTTCCCCTGCACCTATTTCTTCATCAGTGTTTGAAACTTCGCCACTAACCTGAATAACGGTGTCGAAGAAGTTTAATCCCCCTCTCTCATTTCCAGCAACAAGTTCTAAATAACCGTCACCATCAATGTCGTGGACATCTATGGCAATTCTCCGCCCATAATATTGGCCCAGTAGGTCTTCATACAGCAACTCGTAAGCTTCCCCAGTGTTATTTACCTTGAATACTGCAATCCTTCCTGTTTCATTGCCGACGAAGAGAAGCTGAGTCTCACCATTCTTATAAAAATGAGGTGCTGCAGTCACCTTACTTGTGCCTCCATCTTTCATGTTTACTGATCCTAGACCAAGCGTGACATTGTCATTGTCAAAATCAGCATTCCCCGAACTTCCGACGTTTGTAAAAAGCTTTAGTGATGCAATCGTTTCTTCTAGGGAGTATGAATTTCGCCCACCAATTATTATATCACCCAAGCCATCTTGATCAATGTCAGCAATGGCAGGTTTAATGGTATTATTTTCAGTATCTAGCCCTTTGTACTCAAATATAGGTGCAGAAAAATTCACTGGATTACCTTGTCCTGCCAAATTCTCAACGTAGACGAGATCACCACTTAAAGTGCCTAATACTAGGTCTACATCACCGTCTCCATCGGTGTCTCCAAATGCAGGAGTAAAGGACTTATCAAAACTGGAAAATGCCAGAAAATTAAGATAATTATCGTCCACAAGTTTGTAAGCTGGACTTACTGAAGT
Organism: uncultured Saprospiraceae bacterium; assembly: GCA_964570435.1. GTDB lineage: Bacteria > Bacteroidota > Bacteroidia > Chitinophagales > Saprospiraceae > Portibacter. The sequence continues at coordinate 4,967 of CAZMYK010000077.1, forward strand.
ACCAATATTCTCATAAAGATAAAGTCTTGTTTCAGCACCATTTTCTAGTCCTATCAAGCCAAAAGAGCCGACGACGATGTCCTGCAAGCCGTCAGCATTGTAGTCAAGAAATGCAGGGTAGGAATCAGTCCCAAGGTCTAAGCTAGATCCGACCACCCAATCCTCCTTTACCAACTGAAAACTACTATCTACACCTTGGTAAAAAGCAGCTTGATTCGTATTAGTGCCAAACTGAGAGTTTGGAGCAACTATAAGATCGTGTTGACCATCTAGATCTGCATCTAGGATAGAGGTGGAAAGGAAAATTTGCATATCCACAGGCACATCGTTTGAAGGAAAATCTACCTCCTTATATGTAGCAAAGGCATCCTCTTCTGTACCCTTATTCTCAACATAGATCAAATTTGTACTTGATACCTCTCCAATTAAAACATCCATGAGACCATCTGCATTCCGATCGAAGACTGAAATTGTTATGCCCTCATGACGATTGCTTCCCACTGCTAAAGCAGGTAGAGCGCAAGCATCTTTATCCTCACTTAGTACGATATCGGGAATGAGCCCTCCTTCATAAAAATTCCCCCAGCAATCATCTACCCTTTCGAAAATTAGACTATCGCCGCCAAAACCTCTCTCTTGTGACATGTTCTGAAAGTAGTAGAGATAACCCCCTGAAGGTTGAAAGGCCAAGACGTCAATATCTCCATCTTTGTCAACATCCACAATGCCAGGGATCCCATTATTCCCCACATACAATTGCTTTAAGTCATCGTCGCGTTCGTAGTAAATGATGTTATAGGGTCCATTCCCATGGTCATAAGCCTCGAACGAAAGTTTACCATTGTTCCGAGACCCTATCCATACCTCAATTCCAGTTACTGGGTTAGTGACACCACAAGTGAATAAATCATCGACCCCATCTCCATTGTAATCTCTGACTATTACCCAACATGGAATTGCCGGGAATGCATCTTCATAAGCAGGGGCATATTCATAACCATCAGGTGCATCTTCATTGTAAACGTAGGTCCTAAGAGCACTCCCCTTACGGTCAAAAACCAAAAGATCAGGTCTTCCATCATCATTGAGATTGATGGCCTGAAATTGAGGTGCTTCGTAGCCACCAGTTAGAGCGTTGCTATAATCTTCAAAAGGTATATGCAAGCGGGCATTGACTTGTGCATAAAATGCATTGCAGAAAAAAAATGCAATAATAGTAGCAATAGACTTCATATGATCTCATAACGATCTTGGAATTCAAAAAGTTTTGTTCCCAATTGGTATATTTACTGACATGAACATCAAAATCTTAGTTGTTGGAGTTGGTCACATGGGCTCTGCTCATGCTCAAGCCTACCATGACCACCCGGGTTTCGAAATTGTAGGCTTAGTCGCAAGAGGGACGCAAGCCAAGGAAGCTTTAGCAGAACATTTAGGCGGAATACCGACTTTCTCCGATTATCGCGCGGCCATGCAGGAAACAATACCAGATGCTGTTTCCATCAATACCTATCCAGATACTCATGAAGAAATCGCTCTTTTTGCCCTTGAGCAAGGAGCCCATACCTTTATTGAAAAACCAATAGCAATGACCGTAGAGGGGGCTACTAGGATTAGAGAATTAGCTAGAACCAAGAACTTAAAGATCGTTGTAGGGTATATTCTTAGGCAACATCCATCGTGGTTGAAGTTTATAGAATTAAGCCACACACTAGGGAAACCTCTTGTCCTACGGATGAATCTCAATCAGCAAAGCTATGGTGACTTATGGAGGGTACACAAAAATCTTATGAAGAGTATGTCTCCGATCGTAGATTGCGGAGTACACTATGTTGATATCATGTGCCAAATGACCAAGTCTAAGCCTATAAGTGTTTACGCCACTGGTGCGAACCTTAGCGAAGAAATAGCTGAAGAAATGTACAACTATGGTATGCTTCAAGTCAAATTTGAAGATGGATCGGTAGGCTGGTATGAGTCTGGGTGGGGACCCATGGTTAGTAAAACTGCCTACTTTGTTAAGGACATTATTGGTCCTAAGGGAAGTGTAAGTATTGTGGAACCTATCCAACACGGTGAATCAATCGAAGAACACGTCAAGACGTCAAAAATCGTACTTCATCATAAAAAAGAGGACCTCCCAGATGAATACTTTAACACCTTAGAAGAGCCTGATCATCAAGAACTTTGCAGGCGTGAGCAAGACTACTTTTACAAGGCAATTACAGAGGATATGGATCTCTCTAGCCACTTAGATGATGCCATCAACAGCTTAAAGATAGTTCTTGCTGCAGATGAGTCTGTGAGAAATGGGAAGATCGTCAATCTGTGAGGAATAAAAGGGTTGCCATCATTGGCGGTGGCGCGGCAGGACTAGCTTGTGCTTGCTTCCTACACACAAAGAAGTATGACGTGTGCATTTACGAAAAGAACAAGGCCCCTGGTCGTAAACTCTTGGTGGCAGGGAAAGGTGGGTTCAATCTCACGCACTCCGAATCAATTGATCAGCTAATTACTAGGTATGATCCACCTGGATTTCTAGACAACGCTTTAAGGCAATTTAGCAATGTGCATTTCCGTGCATGGTTGAAATCAATTGGTATTGAGACTTTTGTCGGGTCAAGCAAGAGAATATTTCCTCTTCAAGGTATTAAGCCTATTCAAGTACTTAAGAAAATAGAAGCTTTTTACTTGGCAAAGAATGTCGAGGTTAAGACCTCCTACGAGTGGCAAGGTGAGAATCTAGGGGACATCATGATTTTTTTGAATTGCCAGATGGCAAGACTTTACTCTTATTGGTAGACAAAAAAGAAAGCCCAATTATCACAGCTTCTAAAGATACCTTCAATACAATTGAAGATCATCTAATTGCATTAGATCGAGAAACA
>CAZMYK010000077.1:7864-11032 GCA_964570435.1 uncultured Saprospiraceae bacterium
GGTAATCTGTTACTGGATCAAATGGTAGCTGGACTAGGTACTTTGAAGAAACCTTGGACTTCGGCCCTTCAAACTGCGCGTTTCAAGTACCATGGCCTGAGCGATTACTTCCAGTTCTCGAGGGTCAAGCTATTAAAAATGTGGTCCTTACATGTAATGAAAAGTCACAAAAGGGAGAACTTATGTGCACTAGATTCGGTCTTGAAGGAGGGGCTATATATGCTCTTAGTAAGGAGTTAGTTCAGCTACTAGAAAAGCAGGGGCAAGCAGAAATATACATTGATCTTAAGAAAGACTTGAGCCTGTCTCAGGTACTTGACAAGCTAACTAGGACAAGACAGAAAAACATAACATCTTCCTTAAAACGTGACCTAAAATTGCCCAAACATGTCATTGCTATGCTTAAAACATACCTTACCAAAGACCAATTTGTGGATCTTAAAGTACTCTCCAAGCATATTAAGAATTTTTCCCTAAGCATCAATGATGTCGCTCCCATTGATGAAGCCATTTCGACCACTGGTGGTATCCCAATTTCAAAGCTAGATGAGCACTTTAGCATAATAGACAGGCCAGGGCACTATGCAATTGGAGAAATGATTGACTGGAATGCTCCTACAGGTGGATATCTACTGCAAGCCTGCTTTAGTATGGGAAACTACCTTGCTACCAAGCTAAACGATTCCCATCTCTAAAAAACCCACCGCTAGGTCCATCATCTGGTACTAAAGCAGCCCAGACCACACTTGCAGCCCCCTCTGGAATCGATCTCGTCGCATTGCTTCCACCCATCTCAGTCCTCACCCAGCCGGGACATACAGCATTTACTTTTATGTTATCAGGCCTTAAGTCATGTGCTAGCTTAATCGTTAGCATGTTTAAGGCAGCCTTAGAAGCACTATAACCTGGTGTGCCAGCTTCTTCCCCTCCCAATGCACCTGACCCACTAGATACATTAACAATCCTACCCTTTTTGCTCTTCTTCAACAAGGGTGAAAAAATCTGACACATTTTCCATGGTCCAAAGAAATTAACATCCATTGTCTTCCTGCATTCGACCAGATCTGCACTAATGCTATCATGCCAGGTGTCATAGTTAATCCCAGCATTATTGATCAAAATGTCTAGAACGCCGAATTCCTTAAACACCCATTCAAAGCATTTTTTAATGCTCTCACTATCCTCAACATCTAAGCGCTGAAAATAGACATCTTCAAACTTTCCTTTGAGCCTTTCGACTTCTTTCCTTCCTTTTGTTTCTGACCTGCTGGTCAAAATCACGCGATGACCCTTTGTTAGCAAATCTTCCGCCACACCCAAACCTAATCCACGATTAGCTCCAGTCACTATTACAAGTTGACTCATAGTTTGTATATTTACAATGAAAATAATGTTTCTAATAGGATGTTTAAATTTATCGCGGGTTTTATTCTCATTGGGCTAGTTGTAGGAATTGGTTTTTCTAGTCAGACCAAGAACCTTTCTTCAAAAGTGGAATCCCTAGACAGTCTTGGGCAACACATTAAGAGTCACGACTTTGGTGCAGATATGTACATGGGGACGCATGCTGAAATTGACGATCTATTGCAAGTCATTAAGGAAAAATACAAAGGCAAGGCAGTAATCTTAGACCTTTGGGGCACATTCTGCAAACCTTGCCTTTCGGACTTTAAGAACAGTCCCGCGAAAAAGGAACAACTTAAGGATGAACTTGATGTCCACATGGTATACTTGTGTGCTGGCATGAGTTCAAACGTAAATGAATGGAGCAAGGTGGTAGAACGGGACCATCTTGTGGGCGATCACATCTATTTGGATAGAAGAATGACAATGGCCTATCGAGAAAAATTTGATATTAAGCGCTATCCCAACTACATCCTAATTGACAAGGACGGAAAGTATAAAACAAAGCTCATCAGAGCAGTTTACGATATTAGAGTAGAGACCTTCAAAGACCACCTCTAGTGTGTCAGAGGTAGAATATATAACACTAAACTTTTATGCTTGGTGGCAAGCAGTCACCTGTTTATTTGCCTTTCTGGCATTGATAGCCATTTGGTGGCATCTTGGGAGGCGCAAGAGAGATTTTGCACAATTGTGGCTTGCATTCTCAATCCTATGCTGGTCAATAACTGGTTTTGTGGAGGTCTATTTTGCAGAAGCGTTGTCACATTCGGCAGGTACTTCCATTGACGATGAAGTATTGGCATTTAGGATGTCAGGCATTTCTAGCCTACTATCACTGGGAAATAGCTTCTTTATCCTCTTATCACTTCCGTGGTTCAAGCACATTCCATCTAGCATACAACCGCTTGTCAGATCTAAGTACTGGAAATATATTGTAGGTCTACCTTTTCTTTTTTCGCTCCTACCTACCCTCAGTAAGATCTTCTTTTCAAGCACCTATGGCCTAATAAGTGAACTAGATGTCTATTACTCGATTCTTACCTTGGCCTTCCTAGGCTTGGTATTGTGGGAGTCATTTGTAAAAAGAAGGCTCAAGCTTTTGGCCTACCTTTCTCTAATATGCATCTTAATTACCTTTACAGCTCAAATCTATAAAATAACTGGTAATGAGTTAGATATGCGTCTTTTTTCTGCGATTTTTAAGAGCACCTTAATCATGATTTTCTTTGCGCTGGCGATGAGTTGGGTGAAAGACCTATCTGATAGTTTAGTTCCGGCTAGCAGTGGCTTAAGACTTGGCTTGCTAGGTAAGGAAGTAAACTTAGTAGGCATACCTGGTAAGGGTAAGATGTCTTTTGTCATCAGCAATGCTCAATATGACTTACTTACAGAATTCTGTAAGGCTAAGCATAAAGGCAACGCCTGGCTAGAGATCAAACCCAAGAGTCAGCGGAAAAACCAGAAAATCTACCCCATTAGTGATCATAATGAAATTAAACGTCTTACAATTGCGATCCTAGATGGTATCTATGGCAAAAACAACTGGACCAAGGAACAACATGAGGTACCTTTCAAATCCAGTTTTTATGAGACCCCTAAGGACGAGGTACGTAAAATTAGATTGGCCCTACCTGCTAACAACGTTGAAATGGAATAGCGAGATAGTCGCATGATAGGACGTCAAGTTTTTCAAAAACCAGTAGGCAAATAGCAAATTCTCAGACTTTTCATGCTATCTTTCATCAAAAGCAAAAACAAGAC